>NZ_CANCWN010000004.1:0-106582 GCF_947381485.1 Limosilactobacillus avium
TAAGAAGCCGGACGATGAACCAAGATTTGATTCATCGTCCGGCTTTCATTTTGGACTGAGAGTTTTTTCCCAGCCTCCTATATTTAGATGACTAACCGGGCCTTCTTTTCAACCTCATCAAACAAGTCGGTCGGCAGCATCTCAACAAATTGCCACTTACGATGATTAAAATCGAAGGATTTAATTTGTTCCACATAGATGGTCCCATCGACCTGGGTCCGTTCATCTAACTGAATATGCAGCGGATAGTCCTCACCATTAAAAGAACCATGTGAAATTGGAACAACCCACGCGAATGGGGATGTCTTCGCCAAGATATCATTACTGATTACCACTGCTGACCGCCGCTTCTGAATTTCAGCACCAACCGAAGGATTAAAATCGATATAAATAATGCTTCCCCTTTGCGGATAATCTACCATAATTCTTCTCCCTCAGGCTTAGCGTTTTGCCAAACTTTGAGGTCATCTGGCATCTGATACTCGCCATGCCAATTCTTGAAAAGCTCTTCGATTGTTGAAGGCACCTTCTTGGTCGGCGTCAACGTCAAAACGCCACCTTTACCCTGAGAAAAGCGATACTCAGTGCCTGGCTTGACATCAAAAGACTTGGGAATTGTTACGACAGTTGCATTGCCCTGAATTCGTGCCTTAACAGTATCCATGATCTCATCTCACCCTCATTATTTAGTAACACTATTATGGCATATGTAATTGTAAAAGTAATTACATATGCCATGGTGATGTCATTCTGCTAACGATTCAACATGCTTGACCAGGGCCGCGCTCGTGACCCTCATGAACGCGGGCGTCCTCACCAGCCACTGATGAAACATCAATAAGACACACCAAATGGGAGCTGCCTGCCAATCGAACGCGAGCAGCTCCCTTTTTCAGTATTTTTAATTTCCATTCACCAGGCGCTGGTAGTTCCCGGCATTTACCTGGGCCAATTGGGCCGGCGTCAGATCACACTCCACCAGCGCATCCTGGATGACCGTCGTCGCCCCCGCCGGCAGGATACCAAACGGGGCATCGGTGCCGAACAGGACATGGTCAACCCCGTAGTAATCCAGGGTGAGGCGCAGGGCCGCCGGGTTACCGAGGATGGCGGTATCAACGTAGAAGCGCTTGAAGTCGGCGGCCTGCTGGGCGGTTAGGATGTGGTTGATCCGGCCGGCGAAGAACGGGACCATCGCACCGGCGTGGTGGGCGATCACCTTCAGCTGCGGGTAGTCTTCAAAGATGCCGGCCAGCACCAACTGGTACATCGCCTGGGAAAGCTCGTATTCCCAGGAGAAGACAATGTTATTGTCCGGCTTCCGGGAGTCAAAAACGGGGTGTAATAGAATTGGCAGGCCGAGTTGGGCTGCACGAGCCAGGACCGGGCGAAATACTGGGTCGGCAATGCTCTTCCCGAGGTGGCGGGTGAACATCTGAACGCCGACTAACTGGTCCGCGGCTTTGATATCGTCAAGTTCCTGCAATGCGGCAGCGATGTTGTTCATCGGTAACATCCCCACCCCAGCAGCAAAATAGTCGTCATACTGGGCAACGGTGGCGGCCAGTTCCTGGTTGGCCTGGTGGCAGAGCCGCGCTGCCGTCGCGGGGTCAAGGTAGTCTTCCGGGTTGATGTTCACGAAGGAAACCACCTGCTTCAGGTCTCTTTGCGGCCAATGCTTTATCCGCTCATTAACATCGGTCAGCACCTGGTTTCGCAGGAACGGGTACTGCTGGGGAATACTGGCGTCGTATTTTAACATCTCCTGGTAAAAATTCGGTGTAAGAATGTGGGCAAAAACATCAATGATCATCGGTAGACTCCTTCCTGGGTGGTGCAATCCCACCCCTGTGTTTTAATCATGCGGTGAATTGTGTGCGGGCCTAGTCACGGATGCATTACGGATCCGGTCGACGAGCTTCTGGGTTGGCTCCGTCAGGACGGTCCCCTTCCG
The DNA here is from genome assembly GCF_947381485.1 of Limosilactobacillus avium. Classification (NCBI taxonomy): domain Bacteria; kingdom Bacillati; phylum Bacillota; class Bacilli; order Lactobacillales; family Lactobacillaceae; genus Limosilactobacillus; species Limosilactobacillus avium. The sequence goes on from NZ_CANCWN010000004.1 coordinate 1,955, forward strand.
CCAGATCAGGAATTGCTTCTGGCGCCGCTCCGGAGAGAAGGGGACAAACTTCAGGTCGGTTGAGGCCGGCCGCGGGGTGCCCTCAATGCAGACAATATTCCCCACCCCGGCTGCCGCCAGGTAACAAGCGTTAGTCAGCAGGTTCGATTCCGCAACCACCTGGAGCTGGCCGCCGTGGGGCGCTAGCCAGTCCGTTAGTTCATCGTAAATTAGTGAGCGATGCGGGATAATCAGCGGTAAATGGCGTAGGTCCGCCGCGGTGACCGTGTGCTGATGGACCAGGTGACTGTCCGGCCGGACGAGGAGCCCCCAGCGGTCGTCAATCGATAGCGGGAAAGTGTGATACTTGGCGGTGCTGATGGGCGTCGATACAATTCCCAGTTCCAGCAGGCCCTGATCAAGACGGGCCTTGATATCTTCACCGTCCGCATCATAGAAATGGTAGCGGACGTGCGGGTAGCGCTGGTGGAAGGCCACCAACTGCGGAATTAGTTCCCTGGTTACCTCAGACTCGACACAGCCGATGCGAATAGTCCCCGTCAGGTCGTCATTGCTGATGGTGGCCACCATCTGGTTAGCCTGGTCGAGTTCGGTTAAGATGCGACGGACCTTGGCCTCGTACGCATCCCCAGCCTTAATGAGGTACATTCGCCGTCGTTCTCTGGTAAATAGGGGTGACCCCAGCTGGGCTTCGAGTTGCTGGATCTGCCGACTGAGGGTTGGTTGGGAGATGTGCAATTCGCGCGCTGCCCCGGAGATAGTCCCCTGCTTGGCAACGGCTAAGAAGTAACGTAGGATTCTAGTTTCCATGCCTGTCCTCCCTGTATTGATCGTACGGTATCATTCATCTCAAGTATACACTCAGAAAAGCGCTCCGCTCCAAGGTTGAAGCGGGACGCTCGTGAAACTACTTTCGAATGAACTTCTGATCACCAGCGGGCATCCCCTGCTCTTCGGCGACGTAGCGCTCAACTCGCATGTGCAGGTCGTACTTTTCCCGCAAGTCGGCGAGTTCCTGCATCATTGGTGATGCGTGATGTGCATCAAGTGCTTTCTGGTCACTCCAGCTGTCAATTAAGAGGACAGTCTCTGGATCGTTCAATGGTTGAAAATATTCGTAGCGTTCGTTACCCGCTTCTTCACGGATCCGCTGGGCTACACCAGTCCTTTCCATCTCCTCAGCAAACTGTTTAGCACTACCGTTCTTACCAGCATAATAAAGGTTCACTACTAGACTCATTGTTCTATCTTCCTCACTTTCATGATATTCATTTTAGTGATTTGCCCCGGGGCGCCCGCCCTTTACAATTGTTTTAATTGCCGCTGGATCATGCGGATCGAAGAACTGGCTGGTTTGGCGATCGAGTTCCCCGATCAGCTGGATTTCCGTTTCCGACAGGGAGAAATCAAACACATCGATGTTCTTTTGGATCCGGCCCTGGTGTACGCTCTTGGCGATCACCACGATACCGCGTTGCAGTAACCAGCGGAGGATGACCTGACCGGTCGTCTTGTGGTGTGCCCGGGCAATCTTCGTTAACACCGCATTGGTAAAAATCTGGTCTTTACCTTCCGCAAATGGCGCCCAGGCCTCAACCTGAATATGCTGCTTTTGGTTAAAGCGTAGGTTCATATGTTGCTGGTTCCAGGGATTCGTCTCCAGCTGATTTACCGCCGGTTTGACACTATTAAAAAGCATTAAGTTGGTCACCTGATCCGGCGAAAAGTTGGAAACGCCGATTGCTCGTAACTTACCAGTTTGATATGCCTTTTCCATTGCCCGCCAGGCATTAAAGACATCTCCATAGGGCATGTGGACCAGGTATAGGTCAATGTAATCTAGGCCGAGGTTGGTTAAGGACTGGTCAATCGCTGCTTGCGGTTTGGTCCCCTGATAATCCTGAATCCACATCTTCGAGGTAACGAAGAAGTGGTCACGGGGAATCCCGCTTTCCCGGATTGCCCTGCCGACGGCCGCTTCGTTTCCGTAGGTCGCCGCCGTGTCAAACAAACGATAACCGGCCTTAATTGCGGCGGTCACAGCTTGATAACACTCTACTAAGTCTTCCATCTGAAAGACGCCAAAACCCAGCTGCGGCATCGTGATTCCGTTGTTGAGGTTAACTGTTTGCATTGCTCGTCCTTCCTTTATTTAACGTCCTTGGGCAGCATCCCCACCGGGTTCTGGTCGAGGGCACCGACAATCTCGTGGGCCGTGTACAGTTCATCGAGGTACTTTACTTCATCAGGGGTTAAGTCAATATCAGTGGCTTTTGCGGCATCATCCAGGTACTGGGTCTTGGTGGCCCCGACGATTGGCGCCACGATCCCCTTAGCCCACTGCCAGGCCAAGGCAATCTGTGACATTTTGACGTGGTGCTGGGCGGCTACTTCGGCGACCCGGTCAACAATCGGCATATCTTGTTGCTTGGCGTAGTCGTACTTGGCCCGTTGCGAGGTATCCGTCGCGTTGAGCTTGGAGTGCCCTTCCCAGGTTGGCCGGGTCAGGTGGCCGCTGGCTAGCGGGCTGTAAGGCATCAGCATTACCCCATCCTGCTTGCAAATTGGGATCAGCTCCCGCTCGTCCTCACGATAGAGGAGATTATAATGATTTTCCATCGCAACAAACCGGTGCCAACCGTTCTGTTCAGCGATATGCTGCATGTTTTGGAACTGGTAGCCATACATGGCCGAGGCACCAATCGCCCGGACCTTTCCTTCCTTGATCAAGTTATTTAGAGCCGCCATCGTCTCCTCAATTGGGTGGTCGTAGTCAAAGCGGTGAATGATATAAAGATCCAGGTAGTCGGTGCCCAGCCGTTGCAGGGTACCATCAATTTCCCGGTTGATAGCTTTCTTAGAGAGGCGGCCATGGTTGAAATAAACCTTACTAGCCAGGACTACCTGGTCGCGCGGTATCTGGTGCTTTTTCAGCGAGTTACCGATGTATTCCTCACTGGTTCCCATCCCGTATACGTTAGCGGTATCGAAAAAGTTAATGCCGAGACTAAGGGCATGTTGTACCATCCGGTCAGTCTGCTCTTCATCAAGGATCCAGCGGTAGGTCTTCATGGCCGGCTTACCGAAACTCATCCCACCAACTGCTAGTTTTGAGATTTTGATTCCTGTCGTTGGGGTATAACTATACTTCATCATCCTTCACTTCCTTAACTTAATTATGGAGTGTCACACGATGAATGTAAATTACCTATAATTAATTGATATCTACTCATTTTAAGCATCAATATTTTATGACTTTTTAAGGAAAAAGCCTGCGTTGCCGACAAAATTGCCGTTAGCGCAGGCGATTAGCTTTTTCCGTTAATACTGAAGCTTAGCATCCTTAAATGCCACGGTAACCAGCTTACCTAGGAGGGTCGTGGCCTCCTTCATGGCAATACCCGCCATCTGTTCATTAGCACGGGTGAGCTGGCCTTGTATAGATGCCGGGCCCGCATGCTGGTCAGTACTCCGCTGGATATGCCGGCAGGCAGCAACTACCTTCTGCTCATAGGCTTCCACTGCCGCCTGGGCCTGATCATAGTGGACATCACCGATGGCAGCAATCGTGTGAGTCAACCAGTACATGCTGCCCGAAGCAAAGTCAGTTGGGGTGTCCCGGTAGCTAGCCGGGGTGTCGGTAACGTTCGCATAGAACGGCACAACCGTGTTAAAGGCATTCGGTCCCAAAGCAAGCCAGTGGATTCCCGAAACCGCGTCCGGTACACCATTGCGGATCTGTAAGATATGGAGTTCCAAATTCCGGTTGAGGGCAATTGACCGGTACGGGGCTTTGTCATCGTGCTCGTAAGGGTCGTATGGGGTGCCCTGGTAATGTGAACTCATCACGCGCTTAATATCTTCGATTGAGATTTTCCGTCGTGGATGACAGATAAATGGAAGATCCTGGTCGGTTGGTTGGCCGGTCGGGTTGGCACTCAACTGTTGTTGTACGTACCATGCCCGCGGGTTGTTGTAATGAGTGTCAGTAACGGTCTGACTCCCGAAAATCTCCCGCAGGTTGTAGTGCCCGTCGAGGGATGGGTTGAGCTGGTTGCGGTCAATCAGGTCCTGTAAGTCAGGAGAGCAGGCGGTCTGGTCAGAAGCAAAGTCAAAGTTATCGATGGTCAGCCGGTTCGGCGCAATCATGAAGGCGTCATCCGGTATCCGGACAGCGGCCCAGTGATGCCCGCCGAGCGTCTCCATGTACCAAACCTCGTCGTGGTCGCCAAAGGCTAGGGCATTTGACTCGTAAGTCCCGTACTTCTCTAACAGGTGGCCCAATCGTTCCACCCCTTCTTTAGCCGTCTTAATATAAGGCAGGACCAGGGTGACCAGGTCTTCCTCACCAATTCCATCAGTGTTGTTGAAGGGATCAATCCCGAGAATCCGGGAATTGGTGGTGATCGTCAGCGTTCCAGTCATGCTGACGTTATGCTGGTTGATCCCGCCAGCCGCGAATACGCCGGCGGAACTGTCGGCATCCGGGGTTGAGGTATAGCCGACCGGATTATCAGGTAGGTCTATCTTGAATGCCGTCGACTTGCTCTCATAGTGCCGTGGCTGGTCTGCCGGCTTCACGTATACAAAACGCTGCGGATCGAAAGCATTGGAGTAGTCTTCTTCCCGACAGACGATCGTCGAGCCGTCGAGCGTAGCCTTCTTCCCCGCCAAGAACATCGTACAAGTGTGTGTTTCCATTATCTTCATCCCTTTCTTCTATATTCTAATGTACCTGCTAGTAAATTCCCAGCTCCGATTGGTAGATTTGGCCGCGGCAGCTCTTTGTTCAAAGAAAAATCAGGCGTTCCTTATATTAGGGGACGCTACCTCTTCAGCATCTTTATCTGTAACGTTGAACGATTGACGACCCAGTGCCATAAAAACCGGGTGATTACACTTATGCAATCCTGCAGAAAATTGAAGTAACGCAAAAGGCATGGTTCCGGTGCCATGCCGAAATCATGCCTTAATATTCAACTTAAATAAATCCTAACGGGGAATTTGTACGAATTACTTCATTAGTGACGTAGCTGTTTGGTTAACTAAGTCTTGAAGACTACTCGTGTTATAGAATTCATTAATTAGTGAACTGATGTTATAAGTGTTTTTAACTAATGAGTTACCATCAGCTGAAAGCGACCAAACAGTAACGGTCTTCTTGCCTTGGTTAACGCGGAAGTAGAGGGTACTATCAGCGGTCCCCTCACCTAAAATAAAACGAGAATGGTTCTTATTCATCGTTAGTTGTAAGCCTTGGTCATTACCTAAACGATCTGTGCCATAAACTTTAGCATAAAGCAATGCAGCGATCTTATAGTAAGACATTGTTTGCTTACCTTGAGATGATGAAACAGTAATCTCCTTACCAGCCTGTTTAGCCACTATCTCACTCTCATGGTGAGTTTGAGGGACACTGTTAGTTAAGGCTGAACTCGTCTTAGTCTGTGGTTTGGAAGAGGTAACGGAGCTGGACTGGCTCATGTTACTACTGTTTGCACTGCTACTATTGCCTTGAACATTTTGGTTAGTCGCGCTACTAGTTTGCGTTGAGGAATTTGAACTGGACTGTTCTGAAGAGCTTGAGCTAGTTTGCGCCGAAGAATTTGAATTAGATTGTGTTGAAGCGTCTGAATTAGATTGGGCGTTAATCTCGGCTGGGTCAAAGCCGAGTGAGCTAAGCGTTACAATTGAAGTAGTATATTGTTGCTTTGCCGCTGGAGTATTAGCATTCGAAACTGGGCGCCAAACGGTCATGGCCTTGCCATCACTATTAATTTTGTAGTAAATGGTGTTATCAAAGCTGCCACGGCCAATACTCATTCGACCATTACTATCCTTATTTACATCCAGAGCAGTTCCCCTATATGCGTTTCCATAGTAGTGGTTATATAGCTGCGTCCCTAAATCATCAATTACTTGTTCATCCTTTAACAGCTGCTGCGACCCGGTATTATTAGTGCTTGAATTGCTTTGTGCAGTTGGGGTCGCTGAAGGATTCTTCTTAACCGATGATATTACATTGTTGATGTTAGACTTTTGTGCAGCGGTACTATTTTCTGACTTCTGCAAGCTGGCGATTGAGACGGTTTTCTTAGTGTAACCCTGCTTATATGTTGGAGTATTTGGATCTTCCTTTAGCTGCCAAATAGTTACCGTACCGTCTTTATTAATCTTAAAGAACGCGGTGCTATCAGCAGTTCCCTGACCGATTCCATAACGACCATTACTATCTTTAAAGATACTTACGTTGTGAGCACCTTTAATATAATCCTGACCATATGCATTTGAGTAAATTAAAGAACCGACTTCATTAACATCGTTGGTATTGTTATTGCTCTTTTGCGAAGCATTAACATTGGCTTCCGCAATAGATAAACCAGCGATTAATGCCAAGGCAGTACCAAATAATTTAACTTTTTGCATCTCAAATACCTCCTAAATCAATCACGGTAATTATAGTTCAAAGGAAATATTTGAGATGACCTCTTTACTATTTCTTTACCATTTTTACCAAGAATGTGCAGTTTTGTAATATGGTCAAGTGATGAAAATGAGTCTGTTTTAGTTTCGAGAGTCTAAACATATGAAAGGTCCCCCCATCCAAAAGACGGAGGGCCCTACAATGTGTCTGTGTGCATGAGATATTTAACAAGAATCACGCTAAAGATACTGTACCATGCTGAGATTAAAATCCCTTAATAGGTGGTACCAATTTTTCAAAGCTCTGATTGTTTTTATAAGGCTCTTCATTTAGCTGTTTATGACCGAAAGAAAGCTCTTTTCTAAATATGTACCTTTTATTTTCTTGAAGTCATGTCTTGCCCCTTTTTCGCCCTCTTTTGTTGGCTTAACCATAACTGGCTGCTTATCTTCGTTTACCTTATTTATAAGCTTAAAAAACTCTTTTCGGCCTTGAGTAGGCGTTACTACATTATCCATCGTGGTTTCTCCTGTACATTATCATGTACACACTTATTATCTCATATGCACAGGATAATGTACGATAATAAGCTTTTCTTCTTAGCTTCCGAGGGGTCCAGTATCGTGGCCAGAAGCTTGCCGTTTAAGCTCCAGATCATTGATTGTCGCACTGATTTATCTTCCTAGCCACTTTCATGGTTCTTTACATAACCCGATGGGATGCCTGAAAATTACTTTCTCGGCCTAACATATTTGGTATGTTAGATTCCATTAATTCTTAAAAGTAACAAATCCTTAAAGAGGCATCCTGGTTGATGTGATCTTATTCATCGGATCATTCGGATCAGCATAGTCAAGACCAATTCCAATAATGACCACCTCATCATCTGGAATATCTAAGATTTCTCGCAGGATCTTAGGATATTTAAATAAATCGATAAACCATCTCAAATAGCTTGTGCTCGTTGTTTACTTAGTAGCGCTTTTTCAACGTAAAATAGCCAGTTATAATGACACCTTGGCCGTTATAACTGGCTATTAATATGGGGTTAAATCATAATATGATTTTACTGATGTAAAAATAAGATCTTTTCCAAATCCATCCGTTTTGAACTGATAGTATTAACTTCTGCCTTATCATCACGGTATCCTAGGCCAATCCCAATAATAATATCTTCATCGTCAGGAATTGCCAATTGTTGGCGAAGCATATCGGGATACTTAACAAACTGGTAAGCAGTCATTGAGGAAATACCAAGATTACTTGCGGCAAGCACAATGTCATTGCCAAAAGCACCAAGGTCATATAGGGACCATGCCGAGTAACCCTTTGGCAAGGTTAAATAAATTACCGCTTGGGCATTATACAATTTTGCCGCCGCTGGTCCCATCTTTCCTGCAGCTTCTCCTAGGCCCTGTGTCCATTCAGCCATATTCGCTTGGGCTTGTTTTGACCATTTCTTTCGTGACATCACGGGAATATCTGAGTGTCCTTTTATTCCCTTTTGCTCCAGTTCAAATTGTTCGTGCCGAACTCTTTCTAGAGATTCGCCAACAACTAAATGAACATGGTAGGGCTGCGAATTAACCCATGATGGTGCTAACTGCACATTTTTAATAATCTGACGAATATCATTTAATGGTACCTGTTGATCAGTAAACTGGCGCACTGAATGGCGATTCTTTAATGCTTGTTCAAATTCCATAACGAACCTCCTAATAATTTTGCTCAATTAACATTGAAGCCGGCCAACCACTGCCACTAGCCTTCCGGTCCTCCGCCTTAATTGCCTGCATATCTTCATCACTTAATTGAAAATCAAATATATCTAAGTTAGCCTTCAAGTGTGTTGGATTAATGCTCTTTGGAATTGCTAAAATGTTGCTCTGAACGTAGAAACGCAACATCACCTGGGCAGAAGACTTGCCATATTTCTGACCGATTTTGACCAGTGTTGGATTGCTAATGACATTGTTGCCACCCTCACCCAGTGGTGCCCATGATTCATGAAGGATGCCGTGATCGGCAAGGTACTTGTGCATCCCCCATTGTTGCCAGGTCAGGTGCGTTTCAATCTGGTCCACTGCAGGTACTACCGAACTATTATCAATAATTTGTTGCACCTGATTATGATTAAAGTTACTAAGACCAATCGCGCGGAGTTTGCCTTCTTTATAGGCATCTTCTAATGCCCGGTAAGTTTCTAAATCATTGCCATTTGGCCAGTGAATAATCATCAAATCGAAGTAGTCCAAGCCCGCCGCACTCAGTGAGGCATCAATTCCTGCTTTCGTGCTCCGGTAGCCACTGGTCTGCGTTTTAGAAGTAACAAAAATTTGAGCACGATCAATCCCGCTCTTATTAACCGCGGCGCCGACTTCCCGTTCGTTGCCGTAATTTTGAGCAGTATCAATCAACCGGTAACCGGCCTGTAATGCATTCGCAACTTCCTGTTCGGTAATCCGCGGTGAAGTCATATAAGTCCCGTAACCAATTGCTGGTACTTTAATGCCATTGTTTAACTTGTAATATTCCATTTTTAACCTTCCTTTCTAATTATTGGTAATTAACTTCCCATTGGTCACGCTTGTTGGCCAGGTCGACAAACTTGTCAGCGATCATGTCAGGAGCAAAGTGCGTGTCAGGCTTGATGACGCCATAAATAGTAACCGTCCCGACAAAGATATCATCTTCCTTTAACTCCTGGTTCAACAACTGAACTAAATTCCGGAGTCCAGCTTTAGCAACGCCCAATCCGAGAAAACCAGGAAATGGTTGAACGCCGGCAACGCCACCGGTAAAGAGTGCAAAGCCATGAGAAACTTTTAAATCATCATGAAGTGTTAGGATGGTCTGGTATGCGCCCGCAACATCCGTCTCAAAATGCTTTTCTAAGTCGTCACGAGTAAAGTTTTCACCATCTGGTTGCGTAATCCCAACATTGTATACCACTCCATCGACCGGGCCCAACTTTTTTATTTCATTGAGTGCATGGGCAAAATTCACTTCGTCTGACACATCAGCCGGATATGCGTGCGCCTTGATTCCTTGATCTGTCAACTCATTGACCATTTTCCCTAACCTGTTTAAGTTCCGGGCAATCAGGAATAATTCATAGCCCTGCTGACCAAACTTAGTTGCCAGACTCTTGCCAAGGCCTTCGCCGACCCCAACGATTAATAACTTTTTTGTCATAAAAATCACCTTATTCTTTGATCTGTAAATTGTTTAATGTTTCCATATCCTGTTCAGTAATATGAAAGTCAATATTGGCATTCTCAGCCATGTGATGTGGATTAGTGGTTTGCCGCCACATTGCCAGGCCTAACTGCCAAACATATCGTAAGCATAACTGGTTAATTGAGACGCCATACTTAGCTGCCACTTTAGCAACGACCGGCGCTTTAATTGCCAAGCCGTGGGGCACCGGCGAATAAGCTTCAGTAACAACGTTATTTGCGCGATTGTACCTCAGCAGGTCATGGGGAGTTTGCCCAATGCGGACAACTACTTGGTCAACCATGGGAAAGGTTAGACTATCGCCAACTAACTCTTGCAAGTCGTCTTTACTAAAATCCATTACCCCTAATAAGTTAGCTTGTCCTCGTTGCAGAGCTTCAATCAGTGATTGCCAGACTGCTAAAGTATCCACCCAGGAACTTTTCTTTCTCAGCATCAGCATATCAACATGATCAACCTGCAGTTCTTGCAAGATTTGCTTAATCGTGGAAGCAACATTATCACCAGTAACATTATTAGGTAGTTTGACGGTAATAAAGGGCCGCCGTGAGTGTTGCCTGAGGGTGTTACCGACTTCCGTGAGGTTAGGAAAATTAGCATCAATATCTAAACGACGGTAACCAAAAGTCAGTGCTTGGTTAATTGCTGTTGCCACATCACGTTTTTCCATAAACCATGTTCCCAATGCTAACCGGGGCATTTGTTCGCCATTGCTTAGTAAAATGTTTTCGTCCAAAATCATTGGTATTACCTCAGGACTACTGATTGATTAGCTGTTGCAATGCCGACTTGTGTCGTTGCGGATTGTCTGAAATGCCAGCGTCAATGCATAGACCGCCTTGGTAGTTGGCATCTGGCGACAATAGCGACTTAAAATCATGTTCGTAATTATAATCAGTATTAACACAGGTCCAGTATGCCTTCACGTTTTTACCGGCCAGATTGCTTTCGTTAAGGTAGGTCATAATGGGGTCAGCCATGGTCCAGCCCCAAACTGGTCCACCAATGATAATATTCTGGTAATTAGTGATGTCTGGTAAATTATTCTGGATTGGCGGTAACTGTTTAATATCCGGTAAAGGTTCGCCGTGGCGAGGAATGGTCGTGTTGACATGACGAAACTTTCTGACAACGTCCCAGCAATCATACATCCCTGTTGGGTAATCATATTGGGAACTTATTTTAAATCCATCAATATCCCCCATCTGTTGGACCTGCGCCGCAATTGCATCATTCATTCCCGTCAGTGAATAGTAAACTAATAAGGTATCTGCCATCATTGAAAACCTCCTATTGATTTGATACTTTTATTGTATTTATTCGATAGTTTTAGCAGAAGATGGTTTTTAATTAACCCTATTATTAACCACTGGTTAAAACTAACTATAAGAAAAAGCCACGGCATCTCAAGCGAGAGTGTCGTGGTTACTTTTGGTTCACCTTTAAGTATTGTTGGCCAACCATACTGATAAATTCTTTAACCCGTTCATCGGCGGAACTAGAATACAGGATTCCATAACTAATTGAGTAGTCCCAGTCCATCGGCAGGCTAACCATTGAGGGATGAATATCATTCCAGATATCTAACGTTTCCATGAGGTAGTTGTGATTAGCAGCCAGGTTAAAGGCCGCCATATCATAAAAATGATCGGTATTGATAATTTGAATTCGATGGTGTTGGCTTTTTATTTCTTCTCGTAATTCGTCAATTTTTGGTGAAAGGTGCGGTCGCAGCAACAGCAGTGCCTGACCATCCAGATCAGTCCAGGTTAAACGTTGCTTGCGGGCAAGCTGATTCTTCTTCGGCACCATCACGTTGCACTGGCGATCACCCAAATTAAAGAAACTAATGTCATTATTCATCAAATAGTTGGCATTCGTGGGGCCCACGCTTAGGTCCACTGTCTTTCCTAACTGATTAGTCACTCGCCGTAGTGAGCTTGCATCGTCATTAAAGGGCATTACCTGAATCGTATATTGCGGATTCTCGCTACTAATCTGTTCCCAGGCTTCCATAATTGGTTGAGCTGATCGCAGTAGTGAAGTGGCAATCCGAATTGTGGTGGTTTGTGGCTGTTTAGATAAGGACTTGGCCTTAGTAACTGCGGTCCGTGATTCATCAATGATTTGCTGGGACGCCGCAAGTAACGAGCGACCAGCGGGGGTCAGAGTTACGCCTCGTGGGGTTCGTTCAAAGACTTTAAAGCCCAATTCAGCTTCAAAGTGGTTGATTTGTTTCATTACCGAAACCGGCGAGATGAACAAACTACTGGCTGCTTTAGAGAAGCTACCCTCGCGTGCCACCGCAATAAAAGTATCGAGCACCTGATTATACATTATTCCCGCCTGCCTTAACTTTTAGTTAATACAAGCTTAATCTACTAGGGCCAATAAAGCAACTAAGGGAGTTCAATCAGTACTACACCCGCGACCATTATTACCAATCCCAAAAATTGGGCAAGAGTAAGTGGCCGTTTTTTTCCACCGAGGAGGCCAAAAGTGTCAATTAGCATGCTGACGGCAATCTGGCCTAAAATACCAAGGACGATTGCGGAACCATTTCCAATCTGGGGAACCAGAAAGGCCCCTAAGTAAATTGAAAAGCCGCCAATCACACCACCGAGCAGGGCCCACCATGGTGTCCGCTGCTTAACAAGCAGAGTAATCCGTTGAATATGCCCCCGGCCAGCAACAAAAAGGAATAATAGGGCAGTTGCAATCGCGAAGGTCAAGAATGCGGCGTGAATTGGGGAATGAACAATTGCACCGACGCGTCCATTGATTGCTAATTCGGTTGCATAGACCACCCCTGAGATAAGCCCACCAACCGTCCAAAACATCCGAGCAACGTGGTGTTCTTGTTTTTGACCCCGTTGGTGAAGAGTGGGAAGTACAACAATGAAGATAATACCGATGATGACTAGGATAGCACCGCTGATTCTAGCCCATGATAATGGAATTACCTTAGTGCCGAGCCAGCCAAAACTATCGATTAACAGGCTAAAAATTATTTGGCCGACCATTGGCAACACAATCGCCAGCACACTACCTAAAACGTCAAACATAAATATATTGGCAGTTAGACAGATGGTTGCTAGCAAACCACCCAAGTACCCCCACCAGGGGATCAGCCCTAATTCATGACCGGTTAAAAAAGGTGCGCCACCAGTAATAACACCGAACAGGTTGAGGAAAATTGTCCCCACTAGAAATGAGATTCCAGAAGCAAGGAATGGTTCATTAGTATCTTGCCGTAAGCGTGAATTGAAGCTCGTTTGCACCGGTACCAATCCACCGGAAACAATTCCGAGAACTAAGAAAAGAAACATCTGATGACCACCTCCCTAAATCTGTTTCCCTAATTCGTAGGCATCTTCAAGGTACTTATCCAGTTGGCTCCAAGCCTGTCCAGCATAAATCTTGCCACGGTTATGCCAACGCATATAAGGACATAAAATGTCATACCAGGTGTCTAAAGCTTTGAACTTTTCCACTGGATCAAACGCCGTTGCCAAAATAGCACTGTCTTTTCCCTTCATTGCGTGATTATAGGCATAAAAGCGGTCAATCACGGCTTTAAGTTGGGCCGTCGGGCCATAGTAATAAAGAGGCGTGACCAGGACAATCATCTCTGCATCCACCAACTTAGGAATCAGCTTCTGGATGCTATCATTGACGGGAACAGCGGATTCACTACGATCGACATATTGCGGAACTAGGTCATCATGGTGACGTGCCCCCACCATTCCAGCATCAAAACGCGTGACTTCATGACGGTCATCCAGGCCCTTGATAAAGGCATCAGCTAACCGTGCTGATGTTCCGCCCTGATGAGAACTGCCGGTGATCACAACAATTTTCTTTGGCATAATTAATCTCCCTTTCCGTTAAATATTGTTCGTTATTCATGATAGCGAATCGATACTTATTCCGGAATTGGGCAATTGATTAACGGGAGTATTAAAGAATAGTTAATAGTAAAGTTGCATAAAAGTATCACAGATTAGTTTCTATGGATTCACAGCGGAATTACTAAAGACTAAAAAAGCCGACTTATTGTAGTCGACTTTTTCTAGGGAGAATACATATTATTTAGTTTTGAGTTCTACAATTTCTAGTACTGATGGATTTAATATTAGCGCTTATTTTGGTTTAAATTTACCTCATTTAAGATCATCGTTGAAGTAACTATTGCAAAGCACGTAACTATATTACACGCATGGCTTCGATACCATGCAATTTACTAAAAGGGAATCATCGAGATTCTTGTTTGAATCTACTATTGGTTGAGCTTTCGTTACTGAGGTAGATATCTGCTGGCTAATTTCTTGTTGAGTACGAACAATCCCTTCTTACCAGTTATAGAACACAATAGCAATACATCAATGGTAAGCAGTATTGAGCACATTTTCTTCTACGAAAGACCATAAATTGTCTAGTGATTATAATTCATCATAATAATGATGAATCTTTTCAGCCATCAGCTGTCGACGTTGTTCCAGAAAATGATGATAATTATGAAAGTCATAGTTTGGCAAATCTGCCGGAATAGCATTTTCAGCGTTATTCTGCTCGTTTAAAAATTGGCTGATCTGGCTATCATGGAGGTAATCCTTAGGCGCCCGGTCACCAATGTTCAGGTTACGTGGACGCGTAAGCCATACATAATTAGCAATCTGATTGATTTCAGCCTTAGAAAAATTATTGGCCCTGAGATAAGCGCGTGGAAAAATATGATGAATATTTCCCTCCTCTTCCATAACCGTTTCAGCTCGCGTATCCTTAGCTAGCCATGCTCGGTCACCTGAGTAAACCTGCGACATTTGAAAGATTCGCCAACTACTAGTCTGGGTTGTTTGTCGCTGCAAGGCCTCTGGCAGGGTAATACTCCAGAAGTTATCAGTCAGCTCGCGTCCTAAGATAGTCTTCATCGTTGCAACTGGATCACCCGATTGTGAGATTGCCTTGATATCACGTTCAATGGCGGACTCACTTGATCCACTGTATCTTCCCGTCAGTGCTGACATGACGACCCATCGCTTGACTAGCGAGTCAATCTTATCCTTCGAGAGGTGAAGCTCGCACTGAAGGTAAAGATACAGAATATATGCGAAGTTAAGTGTGCCGTAACCAACCAGACCTAGCTTGCCACTATTTCGCATTCCCAGGTCACGGAGAATCATCGTGAAGCGTTGGAAGTTAAGTTTACTAAACACCTGGCTAGCTCCCTGTAACAGCTTTTGATAATTCTCATCCATCGCTTGTTCACTGAAGTCCCGGGTCTGGAAATTGCGGCCGGAGATGAGACTAACTAGATCCGTCAGTTTACCACGCTTATAGGTAAACGCCAGAATCACATGCAAAATATCAGAATAGTTGGGGACATAGATACGCGTTTTGTCAAACACTATCCATTTGATCCTATCAAAGTATTTAGAATTTATAAATTCGGGATCGACGTCCTCAATATTTGTAAGGAGCGTGGGATCGTTAAAGAGCTGAACAAAGTAGTCGATCTGCTTACGAATGTTATTGCCATTGTGAGAGTGATCAGCAGAGAGACGTGACATCGCTAAGTCGGCAGATGACAGAGTAACTCCCTTTGAATTAATTCGGTTAAAAATATTAGTAACGGCATCGATACTCAGCTCATCGCTCAGGCTGATATTTCCAATTTCACACTGACTAATGTCCTTGACCTTTTGGAGGACATTTCCTAAGTCAGACTTTTTCGTTCCCAGACGGTCAGCATTTTCGTCAACAAACTTCCATGAGTTATAACCGGGTTGAAAAATCAGCGAGATATCATCAATCCATCGTGGATCCTTTTCGGTAGCCACGTTTCTGGTTGCAAATATTTCTTCGCTAGGCTTGAAGGATATCTTAATGCGTTCACGTTTGTAATGTTTATCGATTACCTCATCCCCATTCAGGGCAGCTTTTAAAGCGGTTAGACGTTGTTGGCCATCAATAATAATTTCTTTATTGTTGGAGTCAGAATCGTTTTTCAACTTTGCCGCAGGATTTAGCCAGGTAACAATATAACCAATCGGATAACCGTTATATAGTGAGTCGATAAGGTCCCGTACCTTGGTACTGCTCCAAACAAACGGCCGTTGCATTTCCGGTAGACCCACCCGCCCTTGGTTAATCCAGGCAAGAAGGTCCTCTACCTTTACATTATCGACGCTGTACTTTCTTACCATCGTAACTGCTCCTCCTCTGGATATTTGCTTAATTCATATTCTAATTGAAGTGTATGAAACTTTTCAATGTGTATAGAATAGTTTTGAGCTTGTCTATGATGCTTTTTCGCCTCAATAGGAGATTATGTTCCCTAACGTAATTAACTAGTCTAGAAAAAGAATCTGTGACTAATTTCAGATACAGGACTATTGAAAAACTTTTTATCCACTCGTTAGGACTTATTGACGGAGAAAAATAAAAGAGCCACAAGATGTGCTGCTATTTCTCGTGGCTCTTTTATTATCTCTGTGTTACGGCTCCCGTTGCGTAGTTAATATCAATGTTGCGCTGACAATTGGGGACAAATACGTTAAATTTCAAACTCCCATCCTTTGAAAGGGCCTCAATATGGGCGCCAGAAGGAACGACGTTGTTGCCATCGTAAAGGTCGGTAACCCGGTAACGGACCTGTTTCCCTTGGTCGAGTGCCCGCCGAACCAAGCCTTCATAGTAGTTTTGCCCCGTCGATTCTGGGCTACGCGCTTCATTGGCCCAGGCCGTCTGGGTTGTGATGTTTGCCGGATTCGACTCCGAGGCGTTGAAGTTACGGAGCCCACCAACCAAGGCATAACCAAGAAGGTGACCACGATCATACGCATGACGGTACCCATTCTTAAGATTATATGCCTGGAGGAAGCCCGCCGGTCGCCAGTTTGTTGCCCCGTTTCCGGTCTCTGAACGGTTCTTGTATTGACGGGTCGTTCGGTTTAACCAGGCATCCCCCCGCCATGCCCTTCCCTGGCGGTCTTTATAGTTAACTGCATAGGGAGCACTGTTAATACTAGCGTTGAGTTTGGGCTGGTTATTATTAATGATGAAGGCCCCGTGACCGTTCCACGAAATAGACGAACCAAGTTGGGACCGAATTCCCGGTGTAAGAACTGCCTCGGCTTGTTGCTTAGTCGGTGGGAGCGTTGTTGGTTGACTACTTCGCTGACCCTGGTTCCCCCAGGAAGCTAGCTGCTGAATTCCTTGTGACAGAGCTGCTTTACCGTTATCCGGCTGATTAACGAGCCCACCAACCGCAAAGAGGATTCCCAGTGCGAGGATAATCCGCCAGAATTTTCTTTTGAGACGATACATGATTAAAACCTCTCTAATTCTTAATACCTCTATCTTACTATATTTTGCCGAACGTGTGGTCAAATGTTTTAGGTACCATAGAGAAAAACACCATTGATGCGGTGTGGCATCAATGGTATTTTACTGACTCTATTATTTAGCTGCGACTTTCTTTCGCTCCTTAAGTTGGTATACCAACCAGATAATGAAGATGAAGACGACCCCGACGGAAACTGATACCCGAGTGTCTGGATTAAAGAACATGAATACCAGGATAATCGTTAAGGCAATTAGACTGAAGTAGTTATATGCCGGATAAAGAGGCATCTTGAATGGGTGGTTAACCAGGTCTTGCGGATTGTGCCGCCGGTAGTTTAATTCGGCCAGCAGAATGATGAACCAAGGAACCATCCCGGGAAGGACGCTTGAACTATAAACAATAACGAAGATGTTCTTTGCGTTAGCGTCGACCATCGAAAGGATTGAGTTCAACGCGAAACCAACGAAGATCCAGAAGGCAATTGTCAAAACGGCCACGTTAGGAACAATTCGTTTTGAAAGACGACCAAAGACCTTTGGCACTTGACCATCGATGGAAAGCTTAAACAGCATCCGGCTGGCACTGTAAATTCCGGAATTGGCACCTGAAAGGGCTGCCGTCAGGACAACGAAGTTAATGATCCCGGCTGCACCAGTGATACCAACCTTAGTAAAGGTTTCAACAAATGGTGAACCAACCGCCTTCAATTGATTCCAAGGGTAAATCGAAACGATGACGAAGATCGCGCCGATGTAGAAGATCAAGATCCGCCAAATAACGGACTTAACTGACTTAACAATTGCCTTGCGCGGAGAAGCAGCCTCACCAGCAGTAATCCCCAAAAGTTCAATTCCTTGATAAGAACCAGCAATAACAGATAGGGAGAACATGAAGCCCATGAAACCACCGGTGAAGAATCCGCCATGTGTCCACAGGTTAGAAATCCCAACCGGGTGCCAGTTATTACCAAGGCCGAGGACAATCACGCAGAGGCCCAGGATAATCATAGCAATGATGGTTACCACCTTAATCATCGCAAACCAGAATTCCAGTCGCCCGTAGGCCTTCGCGGAAACAATGTTCGCCAGGGTCAGGATTGCAATCACAATGATTCCGGAAATCCAGTCCTGAAGGTTGGGCCACCAATAATTTAGGTACTGACTCATGGCAATAATGTCTGAAATACCAACGATGATAAATTGGAAGATATTACTCCACTTTGTTAGGTAGCCGGCAAAGGGATGAATATATTTCTCACCATAGTCAGCAAACGATCCAGTCCCTGGATTTATGTAAATCAATTCCCCTAATGCCCGCATGACGCCGTAAAGAACCAGGCCAACGAGGGCGTAAGCTAGCAGAACAGATGGCCCCGTCCACTTGATGGTTGACGTCGCCCCCATGAAAAGACCACTACCGATGGTTCCACCGATTGCGATCATTTCCATTTGTCCGGGAGTCATCGTTCTTTTTAATTTAACCTTTTCATGCATTGACATAATAAAACCTCTCTTCTCCAACAAAAAAGCCATCCAATTTACCCAATCAGCCACACACTCTAATAAATATTGGTGGTTGAGTAAATTGAATAGCTGTTAATTAACAGAATCAAATACGTGTTTAATTATTCCCCAACCACGGTCCTAGTTGTTGTGGTTGTGGTGGAGGTTAGAGATAGTTTCTTATGTTGTACGATTGATAATTGCATCTTAACTTCCTCCATTCATTTTCGACTGTTATTAGAATACTATGAGAAAATTAAAAATGCAAGTACTAATCTCAAATTATTTGAATTTACGCTTCAGGGCAAATAAACTAACGGCTGCTGCCCAGGCAATCGTTACAAGTCCTAACGCCGTTGTTTTAGTACTGGACTGTTCATTGCCCGTTTGGGGAAGCTGGCCATTGGCTGTGATTGGCTCATTTTCTAGAGAGCGGAGCGGGTCCTGGATCCGGTTAAGCTCTTGTTGAAGATGGTGGTCAAGGCCAGACCGACTTTGAGGCCGCATACTTGTCGGGTCAGCAGAGTTATCAAAGAACGACTGATTAGTATACGTTTCTGGGACATCGCTCACCGGACCTTCCCCCGCTTGGGTATTACCGTTAAGTTGCGGACTATTGTTTCCCTCAGGATCCCCTTTTCCCGCGACTTGCGAACTATTTACCTTACCAGTTTGTTGAGCCTGACTGCTATTGTCCACATAAACTGGTTGGTGCGGCTGGGTTATTGTATCTGATCCTTCTTCCGGGTCAGTCTGTGTACCATCACTAGTTTGGCTGCCTGATGTTTGGGTAGCGGTTGAAGTCAACCCAGAATTATCGGTCTGAGTACTAGTAGTGATAGTGTTCTCATCCGTCTGCGTACTTGATGAAACAACACTACTAGGGTCAGCCTCCGTTTGTGATCCTGTTGACACATGTTGTGCGGCAGAAGAACTACCGTTTACATCACCGGTTTGTGTTTCTGCATCGTTCCCGCCATTCAGATCGGTTTGAACACCTTCACTAGGGTTGCTTTCCGCTGTTTGTGTACCCGACGAAACTTTATCGATAGTACCACTCGTTTGGGTCCCAGTAGAAACATTCCCCAGATTATTAGTTGTTTGGGTCGTCGATGAATCTAACTTTGGGACTTCTGTCTGCGTACCAGTGCTTTCCTCGATAATAGACTCAGTTTGCATACCTTCGGAGACACCGTTATCTTCAGTTTGAGTTGCTACAGAAGTAGTTGACGAATGAGCTTCGGTCTGCGTGCCGACGGAAACACTAGGTGGAGTTTTGGTTCCGGTAGAATTCGTCGAAACACCATCAGTTTGGGTGGCCACGGAGACCCCTTGAACCTCATCATCTGTCTGGGTAGCACTCGAGCTGATCTGAATATTAGGTTCAGTCTGGGTTGCCGTTGAAGATTCCTCAGGATTCTCTGTCTGGGACGTCGAATCTTCCATCCCCATCACGGTTGTCTGGGAACCCTCTTCCTTTGTTTCACCTCCATCGGTCTGGGTACCTGCAGATACTCCCTCACTGGTTTGAGTGCTTTCGCTGGCTACCTCCTGTTTAGCAGTTTGAGTCCCAGCATCTTTACTGTCGGTTGTTTCTGTTTGGGTTGCTGATGACGTGCTTTCACCCGCCTGCGTGCTTGCGTCTACTTTTTCAGTCTCACTGGTTTGGGTACTTTCACTGACTACCTGCTGTTTAGCAGTTTGAGTCCCAGCATCTTTACTATCAGTTGTTTCTGTTTGGGTTGCTGATGACGTGCTTTCACCCGCCTGCGTGCTCGCGTCTGCTTTTTCGGTCTCACTAGTCTGAGTGTCGGCATCTTGTCCCTTGTCAGTGTCTGTCTGGGTAGAAGAGCTAATCCCCGAATCTTCAGTTTGAGTGCTGCCATCACTTTTCACGGTATCCGTTGTCTGACTGCCTTTTTCCTGGCCAGTTTGGCTAGTGGCGGTTGATGAGTCCTTTGAGTCGACTTTTGAACCTTGTGCCGTCTCCTCCCCTTTTTCTTTACTACTATCCTTTTGGTCACTTGTATTCTTACTGTACTGGACCTCAAATGTCGGTACGACCTGGTCGATTGCATTCTCTTCAACTTGCAAGTCCGGAACGCTTTTAACCGTCGACACATATCCATCCACTTGCGGAACCGTTAGTTTCGGGAAAGATTGAATTATCCAGTGACCATTCTTAAAATCAGCCCGTGCAGACTGTTCAATGACCTTGTCACCAGCCGGTAAGTGGAAAATAACTTTCCGGGTCAAGACCTTGCTAACTATTTTCCCCTGATTGTTTCCATCCTTCTTGATTGTCAGGTAGAAAGTAGAGTGCCCAGTGTTTGGGAAGTACTGAATTTCTTTTGGCAGGTTTTTGATGAAGTAGTGGTATCCTGCTGGTGGGGTTGGCAATTTATAACGACCGAACTGATCAGAATGGACTGGAATTGTAAACGATGACTTATAGGGATTATCGACGTCATCCAGCACAAAATAACGAGTAGCCGGGGCCACCTTATCGATAAACGGTTGGTAATCAATCGTTACATCTACCGACTTCGTCTTCGGTGTCATTTTCACGGGGTTCAATTGAAGTTCGGATGGTCGGTAACCCTTAAATTCCGGGGCCACGAATTCAGGCCACATGTCGGGGTGCTTCGCATTTATCCGCTCAATATTAATAGTGGCAACCTGTTTGATGACCGTCTTTTCCTTGCTTAACGGATTGATAACCGTTATTGTCCGAGTAACCGTCCGCTCTGCGGGGGCTGTGGTTTTTCCAACCTGGGTGCTCTCCGCATTGCCAATTGTCTTGGCATCCACCGTCGTCACCGTTATTGATACTAGGGCGAGTGTGGAAAAGAGTGCTAATGTTGTTTTGATATGTTTGCTTTTCATGTATTTTTCTCCTCGCATTATTGGTCTCACTTAATAAATACGAGGCTAAGTCATTTTGGCATCTAAGAATTTCAGGTAATTTGAAAAGCGACTAGTCAACGGTCAGAAGTGTACTAGGTGATTACCTAATTGTTTATTTCCGTGAATCATTTATCTTAGATGTTATAGGAGGAATATATGAATAATACAAAGTCTTTTTCTAAAGGTCAGTTGTGGGGTGTTAAGCTAAACCTGATTTCACTCTTGTTCAGCAGCATTAGCCCCGTCCTGAATAAGTTCTCGCTAACAAGCCTCAGCCCGGTAATCGGTGGAATATTCACCAGTATTTTTGCGGCCGTATTTGTCTTAATAACAATTGTTTTCCGGCGCCAGGCTCTTAGCTGGCGTTCCTTCGCCAATCCCTGGCTCTGGCTTCTCGGGGGAACGAACGCCGTGGGAATTATTCTCCAGTACGTGGCATTATCCCTACTGAGCCCAATTACCGTTACACTGATTGCACGGATGTACCTGGTCTACTTTTTCGTGCTCTCCTACGTTTTTCTTCGTGAAAAGATTGAAGGACTAGACTATCTTGCCATCGTTTTGTGCATCATCGATTCTTTCTTGATTTCCAGTGATCGCCTACAGCTCAGTGATAACGGTTGGGGAATTATCTGTGCCTTTATCTACCCGTTGATGTATGCCGCAAATAATATCACCGCTAAGCACCTGGTTACGGATGCTCACGCAAACAGCGTCCTCTTTTATAACCATTCAACCTCAGCGATCCTATTACTTGTCTTTGCACTGGCGAGTGGGACGTCGTTTAAAGGAATTTCATCCTCAGCGGTAGCCTTTAACTTTGGTGGGGGCCTTCTTTAATGGTTTCCTCTCCCTCCTTCTTTTCTACACAAGTTTAAAATTTATTTCTGCAGGAAAGGCAAACATTGTGCGCGCCATCGGACCGGTTATTGTAATCATCTACTCCGCATTCTTCTTCCCGGTTCAAGTAACCCCCTCGTTAATTTTGGGAGCCATCCTAGTACTCGCTGCCAGTGTCATCGTCACCTTTACCAAAACAATTCACCGGTAATTTACATGCACAACAAAAGGCATTCACTGCTTACTCGATATTATGTCCGCTGACCTGGCACCGCTGCTTAATAAACAGCCCGTCTTGCGCATTAAGTTTGACCAGCTCATCGATCAGTATTTCCTGGTTGATGGCCAGGGCCACGAACATGTGATGGACAAGCCCCTCAAGGATATCAAGCAAAAGTACCAGTTTTACCGCACTCATTTTGAATAGGGAGGTTAATGATGCATCCACAAATACGACCAGAAATGAAACTCGGCATGCGCGAATTCGAAAACACAATGTTCATGCTCCGCGTCCAACCAACCGCACTCAACATTGATAAATTTGCCCTCCAGGGGGATATGCTGCCTGAACAGATTGATGATGTTGCCTGGGGCATGCCGGCCTACCTTTCCACGGACTTTAACATGTTCTTTGTCTTTGCACCAAACGTTGGTGGACGGTGGGCTATTTCTTGCTCCCAGGTGGAAATTAAGGACGGTAACCAAGTAACGGCGATGAGCGAAACCGTACCGACGGGGATGGGGCTCAACGCGGTCAACGAACTCAGTCCGAGCTCCGCAATTGAGTTGATTGCCTATCTGAAGACCCTCGAGGTCAATAAAATTGGCTACTTTGACGAACAGATTGCCAACCGCTTGGGGGAGAAGTGAGGGGCGTTTACCAAATACCATATACAAAAAATCAGGCAATGGTTCTTGTAAATCCATTGCCTGATTTTTATTTTGCTTAGTAAGTTGCTTCAATTTTAACGTTCTTTTGGGCCGTTAAGTCCGCGTCTGGGTACTTATTTTTAAGTGCTGCCAGTAACATCTTCTTTGCCAATTCACCATTGCGGTCGAGGATGGTGTGCATGTTGGTGCAGAAGGTGTTCTTGTAAACAGCTCCTTCCGTATCGTCATCATGGTTATTACCGGTTCCCTCAACCACGGTCCCGAGGGCCTTTTCGCCTTCACCAAGGAAGGTCACGAGGTCGTGGTTTTCATGGCCGTGCATCTTGGTCCCCCACTGGGACTCAATCACCAACTCACCCTGGATTTGCTCGCCATCAGCTGGTAGTTCGCTATGGTGGGATAGTAGCCCGGCCCCAGCAATCTTTTTGTTATGCTGGTCAACATAAGATTGTCCAAGCAACTGGTAGCCCTCACCAACCGCTAGCAGAGGCTTACCACCTTCAATATAGCGGTGGAGCTCATCATGTTTACTGTCGATATCCTCCCGGGCGATGGACTGCTCAAACTTCTGGCCGGCGCCCAGGACAATCAGGTCATAGTCGGCAGCTGAAAACCCATCTTCCACACTGACAACCCTACTCAATACATCGGTGTCCAAAAGCTGGCCATAGTACTTTAATGCCATGATATTACCCAAGTCACCATAGGTATTCAGCAGGTTACCATACAGGTGCGCTAGCTGTAATTGGTACTTTGCCATTATTCCATCCCCCCATCGATCAGCTTCTGTTCTGCCAGTGCCTTCCGGAGCTGCCGCATCGCGGTATAGCAGGTTACCACGTACATGCGCTTCGTTGGAATCTCCTTGATCCGGTCAATCACTTTTTCCGGGTTCGGTTCAACGTTTACATCCTTAAATCCACCAAACTTAAAGCGGGTCGCGGCATCCTTGTAATTTGCCGCACCGACTAGGTAGTACGGGATGTCATGGTCCTTGAGGATTTCAAAGTTGCAGTCCCAAATCCAAGAAGTGTCTTCCCCGTCTGCCGGTAAGGCGGTAAGCAAGAAGGCAAAGGAAAACGGGTCCTTATCAGTTTTGATCATATCCAAGACGGTATCGACCCCGATTTGGTTCTTGACCATGATAATGACCATTTCCTTGTCACCAATTTTGACCATTTCCTTGTCACCAATTTTGACCTTTTCCTGGCGGCCAAAGATTTCGGGACTTTGGGCAAACGCGGTCTTAATGGCGCTGCTTTCCACCCCCATGAAGCGGGCCAGGGAGTACGCCGCCAGGGCATTATAAATGTTGTAGGCGCCTCCCACGGGAATCTTAAACTCGCTATCATCAAACTTAACCACTGAGTCCGCCGAAGTCATCCGCTCAACGGCAGTTACTTCATAGTCTAATTGCGGACGCTTGTGGCCACAATTAGGGCAGAAGTAAGCACCCAGGCCACCATAGGTAATGAAGCCGTAGTGGATGATATGGTGGCATTTCGGACAAACCACCCCATCGGTATTGGATGGTGCTTCTAAATCGCCCATTGGCTGGTCGTTAAACCCGTACCAAACGCGGGGGTTGGGCAGGTCAACGGAGTTAAAGATGGGGTCATCAGCGTTAGCAATAATGGTTGCTTGAGGTGCCATCCGCACCCCTTCGAGCATCCGGTCCCAGGTTGCGTATAGTTCACTGTACCGGTCAAGCTGGTCCCGGAAGAGGTTGGTGAAAACAAAGGCCTTGGGTTTAAAGTACTTTACAATGCGGACAATGTTAGCCTCATCGACCTCAAGGACGGCTAGCCCCTTCTTCTTGGGCTTAGGCGCCGTGACGAAGATGGTGGCGATCCCCCGTTTCATGTTGGACCCGGTTGGGTTATAAAGGACATCCGGGTACTTTTGCTTAAGGGCGTGGACGGCCAATGCAGTTGCCGTGGTTTTCCCGTTGGTTCCCCCGACAATTACGAAGTCATAGCGATCTTTGTAGTGGTAAAGAATGTCTGGATCAAGCTTAAGCGCAACGAGACCGGGCAGTGAACTTCCCCGGTTAAAGATTCCGTGTAGGATGGATTGGGAAAGGTGACCTACTCCAGCAGCAACTGAACTTCTGAGTGACATGATGGATTCCTTTCTGCGTTTTAATTTTACAATCTCTGCTTAACGTCATAACCGTTAGGCATGGAGAAAGAAAAACTGAAAATTTATAAATAATAACGCGCCCCACTCGTTTTCTCAGACGGGTGGGGCGCGTTTGTTCGATTATCAAATTTTACAAGGAGTGAATAACCTTTTCGATGTCATCAACGATTTGCTTAGGTGTCAGGTGGTACCATTCGTAGAGAACCTCTAACGGCACGTTATCGGCAAATTCACGTGGTGCACCAAAATCAAGAACCTTCATCGGTGTTGGTCCGTAGTAGCGGTCAATGGTCTCGCCAAAGCCCCCACTTAAGTTTCCATCCTCCAAAGTAACGACAACATCATGATTTTCTGATAGGTGGTGTAGGACCTGCGGATCAATTCCGGTAAGTGACTTTGGATTGATCAGCGTCGCGTCGACGTTGATCTTCTTCTTGAGTTCTTCACAAACCTTCTTACCTAACTCCCAGAAGTCACCAACAGCCATGATGGCAACCTCACTCCCGTGGTGGGCAATGTCATACTTGATGTTGCTGTAGTCATCCTGCGTTGCTTCACCGTGAATCAGTGGCTTTTCTGGTTCCCGGATAACAACCGGCTGGTCAGTCTGCTTAATGGCCCACTTCAGCATTGAAAGCAACTCTTCGACGTTTGTCGGTGCCAGGTACTCAATGTTCGGCAGGTCACTAATCATCGAAATATCAAACGATCCCTGGTGGGTTGCGGATTCGGTGGCAATTGTTCCCCCACGAACAATCATCACTACTGGAGCATCATTCAGGGCCATGTCATGAATTAACTGGTCGTACGCCCGCTGCAGGAAGGTTGCATTCTGAAATACGACTGGCCGTGCACCGGCGATTGCCATCGCAACCGCCGAGCTGATGCAGTCCTGTTCAGCAATTCCCACGTCATAGTACCGGTCCGGGTGCTTAGCCTGGAATTTCTTCAAGTTAAAGGCACCGGGAATGGCGGCGTTCATGGCCACGACCGGTTCACCAGCATCAATTTGCCGATCTAACTCGGCCAAAATGGCATCGCTATAGGATTCACCAGTAACGGGATGCTTATCTTTACCCGTCTTGAGGTCGAATGGCATCCGCCAGTGGTAATTCATCTTTTCCTTGATTGCTGGTTCATAGCCCTTGCCCTTCAGCGTATTGACGTGAAGCACGATCGGGTGGTCAACATCTTTGATTTCCTTGAAAGCATCAATCATGGCCCGCAAATTATTACCATCCTTGACGTAACGGTAGTCCAGGCCCATGAACTTAAAGATGTTATTCGGTGATGCCCCGTCGGTCTCCCGGAGCTCCTTCAAACCTTGGTATAACCCACCTTGGTTTTCGTCAATCGACATCTGATTATCATTAACAACGATAATCAGGTTAGACTTAAGCTTAGCCGCGTTATTCAAGCCCTCAAAGGCGAGGCCCCCACTTAAGGAGCCATCCCCGATGACGGCAACAACGTTATCTTTGGAATCCGGGTTCAAGAGGTCCCGTGCTTGGGCCATCCCCACGGCCAACGAGATGGAAGTGGAGGTGTGGCCAATCTCAAAGAAATCGTGGTTACTCTCGGCTGGTGATGTAAATCCGGAGATGTCCTTGTAGTGGTCAGGATTTAAGAAGGCCAGCTTCCTGCCCGTCAACATTTTATGGGCATAGCACTGGTGGGAAACATCCCAGATGATTTTATCATGTGGAGAATTAAAAACATAGTGGTAAGCAAGCGTTAATTCCATTACCCCAAGGTTTGGACCAACGTGCCCACCGATTGCTGCATCACGCTCCAGAACCAGTTGGCGCATTTCACTCGCCAACCGCTTCAGTTCATCAAGCGTCATCCCTTTGATATCTTCCGGTTCATCTACTTCATTCAGTAAATAGTCTGGATGCCGATTCATTTATCGCCACTCCTTTTATGATTTTCGGTATAAACGATATTTTATGCTTCCTGCATTTCCTATTATTTTATCACTTTTCACAAGGGTGCGAAAATAGTGGGCCCCTAAATTGACGAACAAGCTCGATTTAGATAACATAATATAGGTAAAGATTTTTTGAAAAAAGGGACTTGGTTTGACTATGGGGGAAATTGAAAACGCTGCGGTTGAAAAGCTTTCGCCGCTGAAGAAATTGACCCGGGAACAAGAACAACTGGTGGAAGACATTTTAAACTTTACCAGTGACCATTTGAAAAAAGGCTTTCCGGCCACCTACACCATTTACGGTGATGCGGGGACTGGAAAGAGCGTTGTCTTATCACAACTGTTTGACCGCATCCAGACGGCCGCGCGCCGGGATAAGTCGTCGCCTTTTTATAAGACCAGTAACTACTTCCTGGTCAACCACCCAGAAATATTGAAGGTGTACCGGGAGATTGCTGGCGAACGTCCCGAACTTTACAAGAAGGACTTTGCCCGGCCCACCTCTCTGATCAACCAGCTAGATAAGCGGGGAAAGACGATTGACGTTGCGGTGGTTGACGAGGCCCACCTCCTGTTATCAAAGGCTGACCACTACAATAACTTTTATCATGACAACCAGCTGGTTGAACTCATCAAGCGGGCGAAGGTGGTCATCATCGTCTTCGACCAGTACCAGGTTTTACGGATGAAAAGTCTGTGGACACCGGAACGACTGCAAAAGATCACCCACCAGTATCCATTCAAGGAATACCACCTTCACCACATGTTCCGGATGACCGCCAGTGACGATCTTGTCGCCTGGTTTAACCACTTTACCAGCAATGGTGAGCTAGTGCCCATTCCCCGTGACGCCCGTGATCACTACGATTTTCGGGTTTACGATGATGCGGAAGAGATGCGGCAGGCGATTGTCCACCGCAATAGTGAAGTCGGTCTCTCCCGAATTCTCTCCACTTCGGGGTACCCTTCAACGCTGGATGGGGGAAAACACTATATCCGCGAGGGACGGTTCAAAATGCCATGGGACCAGTACAACTACACCGTTACGCCCTGGGCGGAGATCCCCCAGACGATTGACGAGGTTGGGTCTATCTACACCTGCCAGGGTTTTGATCTTAACTATACGGGAATCATCATTGGGCCGCCAATCAGCCAGATTCCCGCCAGCAAGCGACTCCAGGTCAACCTCGATAAGTACACCGACAGCGAAGCGTTCAAGAAGCGAGCTGATTTAACCGATCCACAGGAAATCACGGATTTGGAAAAACGGATGATTATGAACTCACTGAACGTCCTCTTCAAGCGTGGCGTCTACGGAACATACATCTATGCCCATGACCCCCTGCTCCGTCACACCCTCACTGACCTGTTCAAAGAAGCGGGCCTGACCATTCCCCGGGAGGAAGATAAATGAAAAACATAAATAAACCCCTATTGATTACCGGCGGGATTATCATTTCACTAATTCTGCTCTACCTTATCTACCGTGATTACCGGCCTGAGCTGACCCTGCTTCTCCATATGAACCACCATAACAAGCTGATTTTGCTCCACATGATCCGGAGCC
The DNA here is from genome assembly GCF_947381485.1 of Limosilactobacillus avium. Taxonomy (NCBI): domain Bacteria; kingdom Bacillati; phylum Bacillota; class Bacilli; order Lactobacillales; family Lactobacillaceae; genus Limosilactobacillus; species Limosilactobacillus avium. The sequence goes on from NZ_CANCWN010000004.1 coordinate 30,746, forward strand.
ACGGAATCAAGGACATGCTTTTGCTCTTGGCACTGATTGCTACCTTCAATGCAATCCCCGGTATGTCGAATTCCTTTGTCTGTATTTTTGCTGGTCTCTGTTATGGGCCAGCCATCGGATTCATCATCAACTGGCTGGGGAACATCATTGGTAACTGCGGTGTCATGGCGGTCATCCGGAAAATCGACCTCTCCAAGCGCACCAAGAAGTCCAAGCTGTTAAATTCACTGATGAACCAGCGCCACCCCCTCATCGGGCTTACCATCGGCTTCATGGTCCCCGTCATTCCGAGTGTCCTGGTAAACTACGCCGGGGCCCGATTAAATATCAACCGTTGGCGGTACCTGGCAATGGTAACCGTCGGAATGGCACCGACTTCCTTCATCTACGCCTTTGGTGGGGATGCCCTCTTCAAGGGTGATAACAAGCGCTTGATTGGAGCCGTGGTGGCGATCGTAATCGTGATTGCCCTCTACATCCTTGTCAAAAAGATGATTAAGCGCACGCGTTCCAATAAAGAAATACCAGCATAACGATAAAATGAGGTTGGGAGAAAACAAAGTTTTCTCCCAACCTCATTTAGTTCTCTGAATATTACACAGTAATCGCGGAAAAACCAAATAGGCTTGCTCCGCGTCGAAGCGTGCTCCTAGTGTCTAGCGCCGCGAAGCAAGTCCATTGATTACGGACAATCATTGGCCAGCAATCGTCCTATACTAGCCATACGGAGCACTCTGAAGCTTTTTTCCCAGCTTCTTATTTTATAGGTCAATATCAAGCATGATTGGGGTGTGGTCACGCCGTTTCCCGCTGTCGACCATCGTGGAAGATTGCAGCTTATCAGCCAGGCGGTCACTGACCAACCAGTAGTCAATTCTCCAGCCGGAGTTGTTTTGCTTACTAGTAATTACCCGTTGGGCCCACCATGAGTAGGCTCCCTTCTCGTCCGGATGGAGGTAGCGGAAACTATCCGTAAAGCCGGCGTCCAGTAGCTTCGTGAAGTGTTCCCGTTCTTCATCCGTGAAGCCCGCGGAATGGTGGTTATTTGCCGGATGGGCCAGGTCAATTTCTTCGTGGGCCACGTTGAAGTCGCCACTAGCAATCACCGGCTTTTGCTCATCAAGTTTTTCCAGGTATTCCCGGTAGCAGTCATCCCAAACCTGACGCTCTGCCAGCCGTTTCAGGCCATTGCCAGAGTTTGGCGTGTAGACTTCAGTAACGAAGAAGTCCGGGAACTCCATGGTAATGATCCGCCCCTCATCATCCATTGGTTCTGGGGCACCGATCTGTGGGTAGGTAACCTGTGGACTGTACTTATCCAGGTAGAGGTACATCGTTCCGGCGTAACCCTTCCGTGCTGGCTCAACGGAACTCCGCCAGGCCACCTGGTAACCCGGAAACATCTTATCCAAGGCTTGGTAGTGTTTCTTGGTGGGGCCGTTTTTGGAAAGCTTGGTCTCCTGGATGGCTAGCACGTCCGGCTTAAGTTCATAGATTTTTTGCAGCACCTCCCGGGTTTCGCCGGCCCGGGTTGAGGTGCCAGTCAGGGCCGCGTTGATTGAATCAATGTTCCACGAAATAAATTTCATCGTTAATTCTCCTTTGCAACATTCTCTGCCTGCATTATACCGTTTTTTTCCAGGATAAAAAAAGCGGATTCCTCCGCTAATCCTATATTTTTACAATAACCTTGCCGAAACTATGGTGGCCTTCTAAGTAGCGGTGAGCGTCCGCAACTTGGTCAAGTCTGAACACCCGGGTTGGCTTTACTGGAACTCGGTATTTTTCAATCACGTCTAGCAGTTCATTTAATTTTGCTTCGTCAACGTTTCCCGAGTAAAAACTCGTCAGGTAGCTGTTCGGCGCGATATCCATGATGGGGTCAAATTGTGGTAGGTACCACTGGTTACCGAGCTCACCAGTACTACAAACGATTCCCCCCGGATTGAGGTGGGTAAAGCTGTCCTTGACCGTTGCCGAGCCGATTAGTTCAAGAACCTTATCAAACTTATCTTCACCTGCCAGGTGGCCCTGCTGGTCTTTAATGACCTGGTCGTACCCCGCCTACAGAAGAAGGGCTCTTTTCTCTAGGGACCTGGTCGTGCCTGCTAATTGCACGTCTGGGATCAATGCTTTGGCGAGGTTCACAAAAGCAGCGCCGACGCCACTTGAACCGCCCCGAACCAGCACGTGTTCGCCGGGCCTTATTTTCAGATTCAAAAGTGATCCGTAGGCGGTGTAATAAGTTTCGGGAATTGTAGCCAGAGTCGTCCAGTCGAGGTTGGTTTTAACCGGGTAGACTTGGTCATTGGGTAATAAGGTGTACTCAGCATATGAGCCGTCAAACGCCCGTCCCATCTCTCCCATGATGGAAACAACCTTTTGCCCAACCGGCAGCCGGTCTGGGGCGCTTGTCTTCGCGACCACCCCCACGCATTCGATCCCTAAGATCCGCGGGAACTTAACGGTTGGTGATAGCCCCTTACGTGTGAAGATCTCCGAATGGTTGACCCCAAAACCTTTCACCTTTATCAGGGTCCACCCCGGCCGAACCTCAGGGGTGGGAACGTCTTGGTAAATCAGTTTCTCGGGCCCACCGGCTTCCTTAATTACTACGGCTTTCATAATTACGCCTCCTTGGCAGTGAGAACACGCCGCCAGCGGTGGTCAAGGGCCCATTCCACAAGCTTTAAGATTGCGGCACTGGTCAGTGTCAAGACGATTGTCAATACTGTTCCCCAGAGGATTGGGGTAACCTTTTGGGTCTGCAAGCCTTCAAAAAGAAGTTCGCCGAGGCCCCCCGCATTAATGGTCGTCGCAATCGTTGCAATTCCCATTGCCGAAGCGAGGGCCACCTGGATGCCGGAGAAAATCGCGGGTACTGCCAGTGGCAACTGAACCTTCATAAAGACTTGACGGTTGGTCATCCCCATCCCCCGGGCGACCTCAACCATTGTGGGGTTCACCCCCTGGATGCCGGTGATAAAGCTGCGCAGAAGAACATACTCACAGTAAACGGCTAAAACGATGATCGCGGTCCGCATTCCTAGTCCGGTCACCGGAAGGAGGAGGGCAAACAGGGCAAAACTGGGTACGGAATACAATAATGAAAAGAAGTAGACCAGTCCGTTTAACCAGTTCCGTCGGTGAAGGAAGACAAGTACTAGAATAATCGTAACCACAATCGCGATTGCCAGGGCCGCAAAGACCATTTCGGCATGCTGCCCCATTTCAATTAGCATGATTGGGTAGTTTTCTCGCCAATATTCAATCATAATAACCACCCCACAGTTTTTTGTTCTGTTGAACCGTCCCCAGCAGGTCGCGAACGAAAGCGGTGGCTGGGTGGTTTACTACCTCTGATGGGGTGGCAAACTGTTCGATTTGCCCCTCATGCATGACCATTACCCGCTGGCCCAAGAAGAGGGCCTCGTTAATGTCGTGGGTTACGAACAGGAAGGTCTTATCGCCAAGTTGCTGGTGAATCTGCTTAATTTCCTTCTGGAGTTCTACCCGAGTCAGGGCATCAAGGGCCCCGAATGGTTCATCAAACAGGACGTATGGCGGGTTGACGGCCAGTGCGCGGGCAACCCCCACCCGCTGCTGTTGTCCGCCAGAGAGCTGACTCGGGTAACGCCCCGCGTAGTCGGCCGGGTTCAGCTGGACCAGCTGGAGTAATTCGGTGACGCGTTCCTTAATCTGGTTATTATCCCAGTGGAGCATCTTTGGGACCACCGCGATATTTTCAGCAACCGTCATGTGGGGGAAGAGGCCTACCTGCTGCACAACGTAGCCAATGTGGCGACGAAGACGAACGATATCCTGGTCGGCCAACCGTTTGCCGTCAACCAGGACCTGGCCTTTATCCGGCTTCAACAGACCGTTAACCATCTTCAACGTGGTCGTCTTACCAGAGCCGGACGAACCCAGAATGGTTACCAGTTCCCCCGCGTTGATTGTGAAATTAAGATTCGGAATAACCGTTCGATTTCCAAACTTCTTTTGCACGTTTTTAAATTGAATTATTGCTTTAGGCATTCTTCTTCATCCTCCTAATCACCAGGTCAAAGCTCACCATCGAAAGCAGGGATAAGAGGGCAACACTAACCCCACCGATTACAACATATGTCATATCGTAGAGGCCCAAACCGGTGAAGATTAGCGTGCCAAGGCCCCCGGCCCCAATGTAGGTTGCCAGAGTCGCACTGGCGATGATTTCCACGAGGGCCAGTTTAATTCCATTCAGGATGTAGGGAAGGGCCAGGGGGATCTCAACCTGGCGGCGTAACTGGCGCTGGTCCATTCCCAGTGCGGTACCGACTTCCTTATACAGGGGGCTGACTTCATTAAAACCCAGAATCGTGTTAATGAGTAACGGCGGCAGGGCCAGGGCAACCAGGGCAATTGTTGCCGGAAGCATCCCTGTCCCGATAAAGGGAATCAGGAGAAATAGTAATGCTAAACTCGGAATGATGCGCAGTGCCTGGGCAAATGCCGTACAAACAGCGGCTACGGGTCGAATTCGTGAACCGAGGTAGCCCAGCGGCAGGGCGATCACCATCGAGATTGCCAACGAGATGAAGCTCAAGTAGAGGTGTTGCCAGACATATTGCAGGTACTGACCCCCATCATTTTGAAAATAATGCATGATTGACGTCATCATCTAGTTTCTCCCCTCCTTCATGTGCTGGTTGTACCAGTTTAGGGCCACCATCCGGTAGTTCTTTCCCTGAACCATTACCTGCTTGTTTAAGTTAATCAGCTGCTTGGTGGTTAACTTTGCATCAACCCGGTTAAGGGTCGCCGCCATCTTGGGGTGCTCCTTTGCAGACTTCTTGTTTGCCAGTGGGACAAGGTTATAAGGTGGCCACAAGCCCTTGTCGTCCTTTAATAGGACGTATTTACTAGTCGCGAGCTGCCCCTCAGTAGTCGAGACCGGGGCCGCATCACCCTTTCCTTCTGCCATGATGGTGTACTTAAGGCTGTCATCATAGTCGCGCAGTGATTTGAAGTTAAACTTACCGTATTTCTTGTTCATTCCTGGAAGCGCGTCGGCCCGCTTATCAAACTCTCCCTGCGAGACAAAGCGAATCTTCGCCGCATTTTTCTGCAGGTCACTAATCGTTTTAATATGGTACTTTTTGGCCACACTGCTCCGCATCCCGATTCCTTGCCGGTCGTCCCCCGGGGCATATTTAAAGATCACGAGGCCATCTTTTTTTACCCCTTTACGAGCGACATTTGCCATTTGCGAGGCCGTTAAACCGGAGCCGTTCTTTTTCAAATAAGTCTCAACAATCGTCCCGGTATATTCGGGATAGACATCTACCTGTCCGGTCTTAACCACCCGGTAGACTACCGAATTGGCGATATTGGGTTTACGAATCACCTTATATCCCGCATGCTCGAGGGCCAGCGCGTATATTTCACTGACGGTTTTACTCTCGGCAAAGCTCTTTGAACCAACAACAATTGGTGTCCGGCTGTTAGCCTTGGCGGTTAATGGCAAAAAGCTTGTAACCAGTAAGATTGCAAGAGTGATTGCTAACCATTTCTCTTTTCTCAACATTAGTATTCAGCCTCCTATAGTAACCATAAAAGTTTCAGGCCATTTAAGTTGCTGGGACTAATATAATACGGGTAGACGTGTAAAGTCAATTGATACGTGCACGAAATTTGCGGTGTTACCCCTGGACATATGTAACTAATACAGTTACAATAGTAACTGAAAGGATGGATGGATGGACATGCGAATCTCAACGCGTTTTAGCGACAGTATTCATATTTTAGCCTTCATTTCGATATATAAGGACAAGTTACCACTAACCAGTGAAAACATTGCGGGAAGTGTCAAAACATCACCGGTCGTTGTCCGCCGGTTAATGAGCGCCCTCAGGAAGGCGGGGTTACTCAAAACGGTCCACGGCTCTGCCGATCCCCAAATTGCACGCCCGCTTGATCAAATCTCCTTATATGATATTTTTCTTGCGGTCGAGGGGCCCCAGCGCCACCTCTTCACGATTGACGAAAAAACGGAACCAGCGTGCATCGTGGGAGGTAACATTCAAGCCACCCTGGCCGATTACTACCACCAGGCTGAGGTTGCGGCGGAGGCTAAGCTCGTTCAGTTCAAACTCGCCGACGTCATCGATTCGATTCTCGTCAAGCAGGCCCAAAAAGAGGCTATCAAGAAAGGAAGTAAATAATAATGAACTACTTTATTACTGGCGCAACCGGTCACCTCGGCAGTAAGGTCGTAGCGGAACTAAGTAAGCTAGTGCCCAAGTCCGCGATTCGCCTGGGGGTCCACACTCCAGCTAAGGCAACCAACCTGAAGAACGCTGGCTACCAGCTAGCGGCGATTGACTATACGGACATTTCTACCATGACAAGTGCTTTTCAGGGAGTTGATGTCCTCATTTACATCCCAAGTCTGACTTACGACGTTCAGGGTCGGATCAACGAATTTGAGAACACCCTCACGGCAATGAAGACTGCCGGAGTCAAGAGCATTGTTGATGTCAGTTTTATCGCTGACCAGTTCAATAACCCCTTCCAGATGGCGGGTTACTACGCCTACCTGCCAGCCCGCCTGGCCAGCTCATCATTTAGCTATGCGGTCATCAAGAACGCCCTGTACGCCGACCCACTGGTCCCCTACTTACCGGAACTCATTCAGCGGCATAATGTCATCTACCCGGTCGGTGACCAGGCAATGTCCTTTATCAGTCGTCAGGACAGCGCTACAGCAATTGCCCACGTGGCCGTCAAAGACTACCTCCGGGATCACGGGCAGAATTACTTGCTGACGATGAAGCAAAACTATAACATGGTTGAACTAAGCACGATCATGACTAAGGTCACTGGCCAGTCAATCGGTTACTCACCAGTTTCTATTAGGGAATTTGCCGACATCTACCGGTCCGAGGGGGATGGGGATGAATTAGCCTCGATGTATGCCGCAGCAGCAAAGGGGCTGATGGCTAAAACCACGGACGACTTCCAGCGGATTACGGGTCACGCCCCGCAGGATATGCTCAGCTTCCTCAGTCAAAATTATCACAAATAAAATAACGGGAACGGATTATTTGCCGCTCCCGTTTGTTATTTGGTAACCTAGAAATAGTAATTATGAATGAAGGAGTCTTAAGTGTGAATGACTTACCAACGAAGATCGAAGTGCGTGGTGCCAAGGTCCATAATTTAAAAAACATCGACGTTGACATCCCCTTACACAAGTTCGTTGCCATCTCAGGGTTGTCCGGCTCGGGCAAAAGTTCACTGGCAATGGGGATCTTGTATGAGGAAGGGTCCCGCCGCTACCTGGAGGCCCTCTCAACTTACACCCGGCGGCGGATCAAGCTGGGTGCCCAGGCAGAGGTCACTAGCGTGAAGCATATTCCCTCTGCCCTGGCTCTTCGGCAGCGGCCGAGCATCCCATCCGAGCGAGCCACCGTCGGGACGATGAGTGAGATTTTTAATGTCATCCGCCTAATCTTTTCCCGCCTCGGGTCCCCGGTTTGTCCAAATGGCCACCGTCTAAAGCCAAGTCTGAAAATTGCTGAAGCAATGAGCCGGTCCGACAGCAGTATGGGCCAGTTGACCTGCCCAGAGTGTGGGGCCAAGTTCCAGGCCTTTAGTGCCGAGGACTTTGCCTTTAATTCAGATGGAGCCTGCACCAACTGCCAGGGGACGGGAATGGTACGTGAGATTGACGATTCCAAGTTGATTGGTGACGAAAACCTAAGTCTTGCTGATGGTGCCGTGGCTTCCTGGCACCTGCCGGGACGTAATTTCATGCCGAATGTCGCTGAACAAGCTGGGGTCCGGATTCACGTTCCCTACAAGGACCTGACTGCTAAGGAAAAGGACTTTGTTTTAAACGGTCCTCAGCAAAAGTTCAAAATGGATTTCCGGTCAGGAACAGGCCGGGTCTTCCACGACTTCAACGCCCTCTACGAAAATGCCCATGCAGCTGTCCTGGAGTCGGCTAAGTCCAGCAAGAGTGAGCGGGCCCAGAAGCGGATTAGCGAGTTCTTCCACTACTCAACCTGCCCTGTCTGCCATGGAACCCGGCTGCGCCCAGAACTCCTCAACCAGCTGGCCGGGGGATTAAACATCGCCGAGGTAACCGACCTCACCCTGGGCGACTTGACGGACTGGAAGAAGAAAGTTCTGGCCGAACTGCCTAACAACATGGGTAAGATGGCGGGCAGCCTTTTCAAGGAATTCGACGACAACCTCCGCCCCCTGCTCGAATTGGGGCTCGATTACCTGACCCTCTCACGGAACGGAAATACCTTGTCCACCGGTGAATTGCAACGGATTCAGCTGGCCCGGACACTACGAACCCAAACGACCGGGGTCCTCTACATCCTTGACGAACCCTCCATTGGTCTCCACCCGGACAACATCAGCGGCCTCTTAAATGTCTTCCGGGAACTGGTCAGCCAGGGGAACTCCCTCGTGGTCGTTGACCACAACGTCGACATCATCAAGAACGCGGACTGGATCATCGAGATTGGCCCCGGATCCGGGGATGAGGGTGGTCAGGTGATTGCCCAGGGCACGCCAGACAAGATTATCACCAACCCCCATTCCAAGATTGGCCCCTACCTAAACGGGACCGCACAACTCATGGCCCGGAAGCCAGTTACAAAAGCGCCTAAAAAACAAATCGACTTTGAGGTTGCCAATTACTACAACCTTAAAGATGTCCATGTCGACCTCCCCGTCAACCAGTTGAGCGCCATCACCGGGTTCTCCGGTGCCGGGAAGACGAGTCTGATCCTCGATAGCCTGGTTCCCGCAATCAAAGCCCAGGGTACGGGAAGTCCCCTTCCTAAACAAGTGCGCAAACTCGAATCGCCGTTGAAGGAGGTCGTCAGTGTCGACGCCGCACCGATTGGCAAGACGCAGCGGTCAACGGTCGCCACCTACACCAGCATCATGGACAACCTCCGGAAGCTATTTGCCGCCCAGCCCCTGGCCAAGCAAAAGCACTACACACCAAGTTACTTCTCCTACAACAATAAGCAGGGGGCTTGCCCCAACTGCGGGGGTGCGGGAATCGTCACCCTGGATATCCAGTTTCTTCCCGACATGCAACAGGTCTGCCCCGTCTGCAATGGTGACCGTTACAACCAGGACGTCCAGGAGGTCAAGTGGCACGGCTATTCAATCGTTAATCTTCTCAAGCTAGATGTCCGGCAAGCCCTGCCCGTTTTCAAGGACGTTCCAAAGATTGAACGGGAGTTAAAACTCCTTGAAGAAGTTGGCCTGGCTTACCTTCATTTGGGTGAAAGTACCCCTAGCCTGTCCGGTGGTGAAGCCCAGCGGCTGAAGTTGGTCAAGCACCTTAACCACAACCAGGCAACCACCCTCTTTGTTTTTGATGAACCGACGATTGGTCTCCATCCCCTGGACGTCAAAACATTAGTGGGCGTCATCCAGCAGTTAATTAACCGCGGGGCAACTGTGGTCACAATCACCCACGACCTTAACCTCGTGGTAAATGCTGACTATGTCCTCGACCTCGGGCCCCGTGGTGGTAAAAATGGTGGCCAAGTTGTTGCTGCAGGTGCCCCAAGCAAGTTAATCGCTGACCCGCACAGTCTGACCAGCAAGTACCTGGCCGACTACTGGCATCGTTACCAAAATTAGCTTATTTCCCTTTCCACTAGTGTAAATGGCAAGTATGATATACTAGTTAGTGACGTGTAACACTGAAATTTATGGGGGAATAACTTAATAATGAAGAAAATTGGATTGCTATGTGCTTCGGCACTGGCCGTGTTAACGGTAAGTACTTTTGCCACAAGTGCCAATAGCTTTAGCTTAAGCACTGACTCGACCGCCCTGGCAGCGACTACTAAATTTAGTCAGCAGAACTATGCGGTGATGGCCTACCTGAAGTACACTAAGCAGGATCTGAACAGCGTTGCTGATAACTCACTCGAGGTGGAAAGCGAACACGGCCATTTTGAAATCGATAACGAGAACGGTAGTGACTTCGTTGTTGAGGTCAATAAGTCAAACGTGATCCTTAAGACCACCGACCAAAATGGGAAGCGCAAGGTTCATACCTTCACCAAAGCTAAACTGGAAAAGCAGTTCAGTAATCAGCAAAACAAGCTGAACAGCATCGTTGAAAGTGACGAAGATAACGACTAAATAAGTAAGCCCGCAGGTGTTTGGATTTAACAAACAGCCTGCGGGCTTATTTTAGTTTAAATTAAGTTTTTGAAGCCAGGATTGAACCTGGTTACCACTATTCAAAACGGCTCCCGGGTTGACCTGCACGTCGTAACCATTTTCCTTAACCGTCCGTTCCACGTAGCTCTGTGAACGTTCATAGGAGCTTCCGCCTGAAGTGGCAAATAAGGAGAGGGTCTTACCATTCAAGTCCAAATGGTCAATGACACTGCTGATCATCCGCGGTGGAATCCCCCACCAGATGGGGTGACCGATGATGATGTTGGTGTAAGTGCTGATGTCCGGAAGGTCGTCCTTGATGTCAACCCGGCGATTGTGCTGGTGCTGTTCAATTGAGGTCCGGCTCTTGGGATCGTGCCAGTTCAAGTCCGCGGTCGTGTACGGCTGTGCGGCGTGAATTTCGGCAATATCAGCATCAAGCTGCTGGGCAATCTTTTCCGCAATTCTCTTAGTAGTATTCGTTGCTGAGTAGTACAGAACAAGGGTCTTTGCCATTGTTAATCTCCTCCTATTAACTTTAATAATAACCTTAGGACCGGAATTGACTCAAGTAAAATGCTTATTATTAATAAGTAACCATTCAACTTTCCTATCACGTTCAATCCATTCCTGATGGGTCCTAACCGCTATTGACAGTTTTCAGCTTACCATGCGGGTGAATTTACGAATATTGCTTAATGCTCATACCAGTATAACTAAGACTGATAGTCGAATGAGTTTGCTCTTTGCGACCAGCATGCCCGTATGCGAGCAATTACGGGGGCAACCCGCCGCCGGTTCAGCTTCAAAAAGCTAGCGTAGAAGCGCTGGTGAGCACAATCATCTTCTAGAGGGAGAATGACACGGTTATCAGGTAACCCCCTCCCCCAGTGTGGGTCAAGGTGGGTCAGGTTGGTCGTGAAGAAGGGTAGCTCCGAATAATTAAGCAGGGCGTTGTATTCCTCCGGACGGGGCTGTGAAATCAGGCGAACGCCGGGGATATGTTCTTGGTATAAGTGTCGCCAGAAGCCAACTTCCGCCGGGCTAAGAATTGACCGTTCTCGGAGGTTCGCATAGGTTAGTGATTGCCGCTTGGCCAGCTGATCCTTACTAGAGAGGTTCACCATCATCTCCTCCGTTCCAAGATAAGCCGAACTTATCGCTGGAGACTCTACGCGCTGGTTTGTAATTAAGATCGTCACCTGGTCGTCCATTAATATTTGAACAAAATTTCTTTCTAAATAATGGTCAACAATAGTAAGCCGGGAATCATGAATTGCGCGGGCCACAATCAGGGGTCCTGGTGCGTTAGCTGCTAACGTCACCGTCGCCGTTCTTTCATCATACCGTTGAATTAAGGGAATAAAGTCATGATTCTCCTTAACTAACCGCTGGGCCTGATGAGCGGCGTATTGACCAGCCTTGGTCAGGGAAATTTTATTGGGGCGCCGGATGAACAGCTGGACATTCGTTTCCTCCTCCAGCTTCTTTAACGCGTGCGTAACCGCTGGGGAAGTTAGGCCCAGGGCCTGGGCGGTTTTACGAACCGTCCCCTGCTGGGCAAATGTCACTAATGCGAGCAATAAACCATAGTCAACCATTATTCCCCACCTCCTTAGGATAAATCATATTTATCCTAGCATTCATAATCATTAATTTTCAACCTTCACTCTCGCCAATATAATTAATCATGAAAGATATGTTTGATAACCAGAAACGGAGGTTGTAATAATGAAATCTGCAGCATTTGAAGGTGCGGGAAAAATTGAAGTTAAGGATATCGCAAAGCCAACAATTCAGGCTGATGATGACGTCATTATTAAGGTATTACGGACCTGTGTCTGTGGTTCCGATATGTGGTCATACAAGGGACTAGAGGAACACGGTGAAGAAAATGACGGTCACGAAGTAATTGGGATTGTTAAAGAGGTTGGTGCGGATATCACAACTGTTAAGCCCGGGGACTTCGTAATTGCCCCATTCACTCATGGTTGCGGTCACTGTCGTGCTTGCGTCGCCGGTTATGATGGCACCTGCATGGACCACTCCCTGACGGAGAACTTCTCGTCGGGCTACCAGGCAGAATACGTCCGCTACCAGCATGCTCAGTGGGCCCTCGTTAAGGTTCCAGGGCAAGCTAGCGACTACACGGAAGGAATGAAGAAGTCCTTGCTGACCCTTGCCGACGTGATGGCGACTGGTTACCATGCCGCCCGCGTTGCCCACGTTCAGCCTGGTGACACCGTTGTTGTTTTAGGCGACGGGGCGGTTGGCCTGTGCGCAATCATTGCCGCCAAGATGCGGGGCGCTAAAAAGATCTTTTCCACTAGCCGGCATGCCGATAAGGAAGCGCTCGCTCGTGAGTTTGGCGCTACCGACAACGTTGCGGAACGTGGTGAAGACGGAATCAAGAAGCTACTAGCAATTACCAATGGCGGCGCTGACGCCATCCTTGAATGTGTCGGGACTGCCCAGTCAAACGCTGAAGCAATGCAAATTGGCCGGCCTGGTTCATACATCGGCCGGGTTGGCCTTCCCCATGGAGCCGAACTCAACCCTGCCCAGAGTTTTTACGGCAACTCAACAATCGCTGGGGGCCCGGCTTCCGTCACCACTTACGACAAGGAAGTTCTTCTTAAGGCGGTCCTCGATGGTGAAATTAACCCGGGAAAGGTATTTGACAAGACCTTCAGCCTGGATGAAATCAACCAGGCTTACCAGGCCATGGCCGACCACCAGGCAATTAAATCATACGTCGTGGTTAGCGATTAATTTTCTAGTTAACTTAGGCAGACAATGACCAAATACGCCAGCATTCGGTTTTTCCGGATACTGGCGTATTTTACTAACCTAACTATAGTTTACTTTCCAACTGGTAAAGGTCCTGTAAAAAGGCGGCGACCGTTTCCAGTTCTGCAGATGAATATTTCGCCGTTAAACTCTTAACCAGCTTTTTCTTAATGCTGCGGTGCATTTGGTCATGAACCTGGGCTAATTTCTGTCCCTGTTCGGTCAACGAATAATAGATCTTTTTCTGGTCATTGACATGTTTGCTAGCATCGACAAGTTGGTAGTGAACCAACTTTTTTGCCGCCCGGGTAATTCCACCGCGGGTGACCTGGAGAAGACTTGCCAGCTCAATTCCGGTCTTTTCTCCCGTCTCTAAAGCCGAGAGAATATGAAAAGCGACAATTGATAGGTCTAAAACGATATCCGCCAGCTTCTCATCCGCCACATGCTTTTGAATCCACTTCTGTTCTTGTGAACCATGGACATTGTTGTGCCGTGCTCGCAGTTGCTGGATTGTGTGTTGAATTTTATCAATTGTCTCTTCGCTCATCAGATGGCCCCGCTTTACTGTTGTTAAGGCCATTATATCAAAAATCACTTGCCATGGCGTTGGCCTGGTTTAGTGCCCGATCTAAAATTGATTGACGCCGGTCGTGATGGGCGTCGGCCCCCTCAATGAAGAGCTTTTGAACATCCGTAACGCCGTAGAATTTCAACATATTAGTCAAGTAGGTATCCCCCAGATCCATCAGGGCACAGCTTTCTTTGCTGTTAATGCCCAACGCACGCTTTAAGAGGAACTTGACGATTCCCCATTTGCCGCTGGCGTGGTACTCACTACCGGCGGCCTGGATATGAATTGCCTTTTTCCCGGTTAATAAGCCGACCGACCCCTTACTAGTATACTTAAAGGTCTTATGAGCGACCGCCGTCAAATCAAGGTACTGTTTCATCTCTGCTGGTAAGAAGTGGTTGTACATTGGGTTGATGAAGACGTATTTATCTGCTCCCATGAACTCTGCCAACCACTCCTGGTGGCGGTTCAAGAGGGCCTTCTCTTCTTCCGTCAATGGTTCATCAAATTTCTGTTTCCGCCACGCTGCCATCGTCACGTCGTTTAATGGTGGGACTCCTCCCTTAGCATAGAGATCACGGATAATTACCTGGTCGTCGGGATGACTTTGGCGGTAACTATCAACGAACTGTTTCCCCACCGTCAGAGAAAGACTATTTTCAATGTGAGGATGTGCTTGAACTACTAAAACTGTACTCATATTAATCATTCCTTTTTGTTGCTTATCAACATTACTTATATACTAGCATACTCTAATTTTGTTGCTTGTCAACATTACTGATATACCTAAACCGTATGGAAAAGGATAAGCAATTGGTATTGGGAATGGCTGAGATTGGGAATTAGAATTGAATTAACAACCTTGAGGAGGAATAACGTATGAATAAGCCTGATATTATTGTCCACATGATGGAATCAATTGATGGTCGAATCGACTGTAAGATGACCGCCCAGCTGCGTGGTACTGATGAGTACTACACTACCCTTAATAGTTTGAATGCCCCCACGAGAGTCAGTGGTCGGGTAACCGCCGCCACCGAAATGACCAGTGGTGAGCAGTTCCACCCCCAACATGATAAACAGCTCAACCAAACAGCATTCAAGGTGAATACTAGTAGTGATCGTTACAATATCGTGGTGGATACTCATGGCACCTTGGACTGGCCTTCAGAAGACGGGGCTGATTTCCCCCACCTCATCATCACCAGTGAACAGGTTAATAAGGAATACTTATCCTACCTTAACCAGCAGGGAATTTCCTGGATCGCGACTGGCCAAGAACAGGTTGACCTGGCCCGCGCCATGGATATTCTCGCTGAGGAGTTTGGTGTTCGTCGGTTAGCCGTGGTCGGTGGTGGCAAAATCAACGCCGGCTTCCTCAATGCCGGATTGGTTGACGAGATTAGTGTCCTAATCGGTCCTGGAGTAGACGGACGGGTTAACCAACCCAGCCTATTTGATGGTTGCTTAGGTGATAAGCCGTTAAGCCTACAATTAAAGGGTGTTCAGAGCTTTGACGACGGGGCTGTTCGGCTGCGGTACACGGTTAAATAAGTATTAGTGATGAGAAGGACTACCTGTTATACAGGTTATCCTCTAAAAGGTTAAAAAATAGGCAATTCATCACGTCCTTAAAAGAACGTGTTTCCTTGCCCGTTTTCAAAAACAATGCCGGCGACGTCATTAACCAGTTGGCCGGTACGGTTAACCTACAGGACCAGCGGAGTTCAAACAACACTGGCAATGTAGACCAACCGGCCAATAACCAGTCCACGACTAACAACAGTTCACAAGACCCACAGGAAAAGGCCCGTGAGGCAATGAATGCGGATCCGAACATTGATCCAGAACTAAAGCGCCGGATGAACCTATCACCTGACGATCCCGACTATATCCAGCCAACCCATGATCCAGATAGTTGGCGCTAAAGAGGTGACCCTTGCGAGGGTCATTTTTTGGCTTGACTGGTGAGTAATTACTCACTATAATTTTAACGGTTAGCAAAGTGAGTGTTCACTCACCAGGAGGAGGTTAAATATGAACCCAACTATTCAATTACAACATATCCAAAAGAGTTTTGGTCACCAAACCGTCCTCAAGGATGTCAACCTGACCGTTAATCCCGGTGAGATTGTGGGCCTAATTGGACCTTCTGGTGCCGGCAAAACGACCATCATCAAGACAATGTTGGGGATGGAAGAGATTAATTTTGGAACCGCCCTTGTCCTGGGTAGAACAATGCCCGACCGCCGACTACTGAGTCGGATTGGCTATATGGCCCAGTCTGATGCCTTATATAGTCGCCTATCGGCCCGGGAGAACATCGCCTTCTTTGGCAAGATGAAGGGTGTTTTCGGTAAAAAGTTAGCTAATGAAATTACCCACGTCAGTCAAGTGGTTGACCTTACCGAAAACCTTGACCAAAGAATCAGTGGCTTTTCCGGGGGAATGAAACGGCGACTATCGCTTGCCATTGCTCTGCTTGGGCAGCCAGACCTATTAGTACTTGATGAGCCAACAGTCGGCATCGATCCGGCCCTTCGTCGCCAGATTTGGCACGAATTAGGGCTCCTCCGTGATCAGGGACAAAGCGTCCTAATTACGACCCACGTGATGGATGAAGCCGAACACGCCGACCGGGTCGCCCTCCTTCTTCACGGTGACATTATCGCCTTTGCGCCACCGCAAAAACTAGAACAGCAGTACCAAGTGCCGACAATTGAAGACGTCTTCTTAAAAGCAGAAAAGGAGGAACAGCAATGATGCGGACACTAGCAATTGCCCAGCGGGTCTTGAAAGAGCTAATTCGTGACAAGCGGACCCTGGCGTTGATGTTTCTGGCCCCCATTTTAATTATGTGGTTGATGAACGTGATGTTTTCGGCCAACTCAAACACCAAAGCAACGGTCGCAACCGTCAACGTGACCCAGACCGTCCGCCACAACTTGGGCCAGGTCAACGGAATCACTGTTAAGCGAAGTGCCACTAACAGTAAGGCGCAGCGGGCACTAAGATCAGGGACCGTCGACGCCGTTATCAACTACCGGCAAGCCCGCAACCACTACCAGGTGACCTACGCCAATACCGATGCTAGTAAAACCAACCTTACCAAGCAGGCATTGAAGGCCGCCCTCACCGGCCAAACCATCAGTACCCTCACTGCTGCTAATCACCGGCTCCAATCCATGGTCCAGCAGAACCGCCCAATCGCCGTTCAACCACAAAGGGAGAATACGGCGCCGACCATTAGTAACCACTACCAGTACGGTAACAAGGATACCGGCTTCTTTGCCAAAATTGTTCCTATTCTGATGGGCTTTTTTGTCTTCTTCTTTGTCTTCCTCATCTCAGGAATGGCCCTGTTAAACGAACGAACCTCGGGGACCCTCAATCGTTTACTGGCAACCCCGGTAAGGCGTAGTGAGATTGTCTATGGCTACATGCTAGGCTACGGTGCCATTTCAATTCTCCAATCGACGGTTATCGTCCTGGCCACTGTCTGCTTGCTCAAGTTTGAAGTCGTTGGTAGTATCGTTAACATCATTATTGTGAGCGTCCTCCTTGCCCTGGTAGCCCTTGCCTTTGGGATCTTAATGTCAACGCTCGCTAACTCAGAATTCCAAATGATGCAGTTCATCCCCCTGGTCGTCGTGCCACAGGTTTTCTTCTCCGGAATCATCCCCCTCGATTCGATGGCCCATTGGGTGCAATACATTGGTAAAGTCCTGCCCTTAACCTACACTGGGGATGCCTTAACCAAAATCGTGATGACGGGTAAGGGCCTCACTAGCCTAGGTGGCGATATCCTCGCCCTGTTGATTTTTCTGGTGGTCCTTCTCTGGCTTAACATCATTGTGATGAAACGGTACCGGAAAGTATAATAGAACGTGAGGTGAATAGAATGGCAGAAGTATTAACAAACTACGCCGCCGAGCTTGATGACGCCAAGATGCCGGCCGGCAAAAAGAAGGTCTTGAAGACTGCCCTGAAGTTATTTTCCAGCAACGGTTTTCACGCCACCACGACTGCGCAGATTGCCAAACGGGCCGGGGCCAGTGAAGGGACTATCTACAAGTATTTCTCTTCAAAAGACGACCTCCTCGCCAAGCTTCTCCGTCCGGTAATTGCGGAAATTAAGGGGAACTTCTTTGGGCAGCTTAGTGGTTTCGCTAACTTGGAACAACTGGTTGAATTCGTGGTGAACAACCGCCTCCAGTTTATCGCCGCTAATTTTGACTTTGTCCGCCTGATTGCCCAGGAGGCCCTCACTGGCAATCTGCCACCCGAACTATACTCGGGGATGGTAACCGGTCCAAACGGCTTTCTTATTCAAATGACGAAAATTCAAGAATCTTTTCCGGAAGTTAATCAGGAATTAACGCCACTTCAAATTGCCCGGATCTTCATCGGGCCTGTCCTAACCTACGCCTTGCAAACCCAGCTCTTTAAGGCCCCCGGCAGTCAGGCCGACTTGGCCCTCATTCAAAGGCAAATCATTGCCTGCTTAACGCTTAAATAGGTTGGTTTAAAGGCAAAATGCTCCGGCAACTGTCCTAATTGCAGTTGCTGGAGCATTTTCACTTATTCTTTAATTTTTCGAATTACCTTCGCGGGAACGCCAACTACGACCGTGTTAGCTGGAACGTCCTTAGTGACGACCGCCCCGGCACCGACCACGGCATTTTCACCAACCGTGACCCCGGGCAGAATTTTGGCATCGGCGCCAATCCAGGCATTTTTCCTTACCCGCACCGGTTGTAGTTCCATTTCATGACGGAAGTGCGGATCAATCGGGTGGTTAGTACTAATCAGCTTTGCGCCGGGGCCAATTAGTACATCATCTTCAACGTAGACCCCACCGAGGTCTGAGAAGGTCGCTCCTGTGTTAATAAAGATACGCTTACCCAGGTGCGTATTAAAGCCATTATCGGTGAAGAAGGGCAACCGAATTTCCGTTGACGGATCAAGCGGTTCACCCATGATTTCACTCATCAATTGGTGAATCTCGGCGTCGCTATGTACGCCAGTATTGAGTTCCTGAATCAAGGGTTTATTCTTGGCAATTAGCCGTTTTTGTGAATTTGTTAACGTAACGCGTTCAACCATCTTTACCACTCCTGGTTCAGTGGAGCAATTGTCAAATCTTGGATATCGGTCCCTGTAGGTGCATCAACCGCATATTCGACAGCTTTTGCCACTTCATCAGCCGGTAACTCCGTTTGGGCACGTACTGCCATTTCACCCTTCTGGATATCTGCATCGGCGATTCCACTAATCAGGTTAGAATGGACAGCCGCCGGGTAAATCGTGGTTGTCTTAATATTGGCCTTATCCTGGGCTGCTTCCAAGCGCAGGGTTGCCATGATTTCCCGTACCGCCCACTTACTTGCACAGTAGGGAGCGTAACCGGCATATGTCTTCAGACCAGCAACCGATGATGTTGCGATCACTTGACCATAGCCTTGTTTCTTAAAGACTGGTAAGACCGCCGCAATTCCGTAAAGGACCCCTTTTAGGTTAACATCAATCGTCCGGTCCCAATCATCAACCTTTAGTTCCGCTAACCGTGAACTAGGCATGATCCCCGCGTTAAGAAAAATAGCATCAACTCGGCCAAACTGTTCCACTGCGTATTCCACCAGGTCCTGGTTATTTGACCGATTAGTAACATCGGTCACCCGGTAGGTGGCCTGGCCACCATTATCCTTAATTTCGGCTGCAAGTTGACGTAGCTTATCCTCATGGCGCGCTCCGAGGACCAGCTTAGCTCCCGCCGCTGCCAGCCGTTTAACCGTAGCGGCCCCGATACCAGAAGAGGCGCCTGTAATTACGATTACTTTTCCTTTAATCATTGGCAACAACCTCCTTTTTTAGTTCTTTACCAGTTCAACGGTCGCTGCGGCAACATCGTCAGAAACCATCAGGTCAATCGGGTACTGGCCGTTATACTTAGCCTGATATGCAGCAGTAACGTTCTTAATCGTGGCCGAATCGCTCAGTGGGACGTACTTGACACTATAATTTTGCCCGTCAATGCCAACCTGGCCACCGTTTTTAACGCCAGCTACGTACCACTTCGTCTTAGTCGTCCCCTTAGCACCACGAATGTAGAGCTTGCCGTCAACCGTGACTTCCCATACCGGGTTGTCCTCCTCAAATGTCTGTTGGTCATCATTAAAAGGCCGGTTCTGTAGCGTCTGCACCCGGTTAAGGGTGGCGATTTCATCCTTCGTCCATTCTGTCATTTTGAGTTCCTCCTCACTTAATCTTCTTACCAATTTCATATGCTTGTTGGGCAAACCGACTGAGTTTACTTTGGTTCCATGAATCGTCCGCGTAGACGTCACCCAAGCTTGGCCAGCGCATGTACTTCTGTAACTTTTGCATGTGGAGTTTGATTGCGCCCAAGTCATCCTGGGTACCATAGCCACTGACCAAGACAACCGAGTGCTTGTCCTTGAGTTCATGGTTGTAGTTATAGAAACGGTCAATTACCGTCTTGAGTTGGGCGTTAATACCAAAGTAGTAGAGGGATGAAACCAGTACTACAACGTCAGCCTTAATTAGGTGGGGAATCACCTCTTCTTCGACCAGGTCATGATCAGTGATTCCTACTTCCATCCCCGGTTCCTTCTTCAGTTGTAAGAAGTGCGGCTCACCATTACCTTGGAGACCAGCGTCAAAACGGTAAATGTCATTGCCAGCTACCTTAGCGCCCTTTTCAAAGGCGTCGGCCAGCTGCTTTGAAGTTCCTGGGTTGTGAGGACTACCAGTTAAAATTACGATCTTTGCCATCATTCTTCCTCCTCATCAATTAATTTTCATGATTAATTATATGGTGCTCTTTCCTGTTTGAAAATTACTTCTCTATCATGGTAGTATAAGCGTAACTTATACTAAGGAGGGTACGTTATGATTGATAATTACTTACTAGAGGGCCTGGTTGCCTTCGCCAAGGCGGGCACGCTCGCCAAAGCGGCGGCACAGTTATCAGTCACCCAGCCAGCCCTGACCAGGTCAATGAAAAAGATTGAAGATGAATTGGGCGTCCCTCTCTTCAACCGCCAGCCCAACCGGATCAGCCTTAATGAAACCGGAAAGTTTGCGGCAGCTGAAGCAAAAAAGCTGCTTTGGACAAACCAGGCCTACGGAATAAAGGTCCAAAACTTTGCCCAGAGTCACGCCAAAATCAAGTTGGCGGCTGACGCCCCCGGCCCCTTGATCATTGCCCGGGCAGTCAAAGCCCCAAACGTCCTCATCCATGATGCCTTTATCAAAGACCGGTTTGCCGATCTCCTGAAAAGTGGGCAGTTCTCCCTCCTCCTCTTAAATCACTGCTTATCTGGGGAAGATTTCTCGTCAACTTACCTGGGGACCGAAAGTCTTGCCATCAACGTACCAGCTGATTCGCCCTTTGCGAAAGTGGACCAGCTCTCCTTTACCGATATGAAGGGAACAACCTTCCTCGTCGGTAAGAACGTTGGCTTTTGGGGCCAGCTCTTTGAAGATGAGATTCCAAACGGACGCTTCATTTACCAAGACGACTCGGCAGAATACAGTGAGCTCCTCGCCCACTCCAGCTTCCCCTTCTTCTCAACCAACCTGACAGTCCTCGATAAGCTTTGGGGGGCGGACCTGCCCAAAAACCGGGTGACGGTTCCCTTCACAGACCCAGTTGCCCACCAGCAGTTTTATGCCAACTATTTGGCCACTGATCGTCAGCGACTCACGCCCTTAATAGGCAAACTGCAGGATGTCTGGGCAACCGTTGACTAACATCGGTAAAAAGCGGATTTCAGCCGATATTCCTGTTATAATATAGGCAAAAAATTTGGAAAAGAGGTACTTTAATCCATGAAAATGCGCAGAATCGACCATATTGTCCTCACGGTCAGTGATCTGGAAGAATCAATGCGCTTCTACCATGAAGTCTTTGACATGCCCGTTATCGACCAACAGAGTAATGACCACTTAATCACCCTCCGGTGCGGCCACCAACTGATTCGTCTCCAGAAGGCGGACCGACCGACCAAACTAAAGGCGGCTAAGCCAACCGTGGGGACCGCTGACCTCTGCATGGTCGCCGGCGACAAGTTGGAAGACATCATCCACCACCTCAAGAGCTACTACGTCGACGTCATCGAAGGGCCAGTAGAAAAGCACGGGTCCGAGGGGGCAATGACCTCACTGTACGTCCATGACCCGGATAATAACCTGATTGAGATTAGTGTTTACAAGAACAAATAAAGTAAAAGAGCAGCGATTGCTTCAACGATCGCTGCTCTTTTTTTATCAAATTATTTCCACAAGAATCAAGGCTACTACTAAAATAAGGATGGCCATCTTGCGGTGGTCCCGAATGTTGCCAAGAAAGTCGCGGACAACTGTCAACGGCAGGTAGGGACCCGGTGTCCGGGCACTGACCCAGTTCAAAGTTAAACCGAGCCGGCGACCGTAGCTGGCCGCCCGCAAAACATGGAAAGAGCTCGTCACCACGACGATTTTAGGGGCCCGGTGCGCCTGCCAGCGCTGCTCAATCAGGGTCAGGCAGTTTTCGAGGTTCTGCCAGGTATTCATTGCCCGCTTTTCCAGGAGAATTTTACTAGTGGGCACCCCTACCCCTTGTAAGTACCGGCCCATCGCGACCGCTTCGGCCACCTGGTCACCGTGGGCCACCCCACCGGTTACAATGATCAGGGCATCCGGATTTGCCTTCCACAGTTCAGCGGCCCGGTCTAAGCGCGCCGCCAGCACCGGTGGAACCTTTCCCCTATTAAGTGCCGCGCCCAAAACAATCAGAAAGTCAAAGTGGTCCGGAATTGGGACAAATCTCATCGACCAGGTGACCAGGATGAAGATAATCAGCGCCCCGGTGGTCAGACTATCCGTCACCACTGCCAGGAGCCAGGCCTGACGGACGAAGCCGCCCAGGGATTGCCGACCGAAGAACCATAATATTGGCAGACAGCCAAGCAGGTTGGCGCCCATTAAGAAGGCCGTCCAGAAGTTATACTTCAAGATTGCCCCGCGGTTCTTAAAGCGGAGGATCAGGATCAGGTAGATTGTGATGGCCCAGGTTAAAGCCGTCAGAATGGCCGTTAATAAGGCCGCAATGTTGGTATCCATCATGACCATCCCCTACTTATTCTGGTTCCGCCAGTGGCGAAAGCGGTGAACCAGTTCACTCAGGACCAGGATCACAATGACCGCAATCGAAATGGCGTACCCCATTACCCCGAGGTGGTAGATGTGGGGATGTTGGGTACTATTTTCCACCAGTAAGGAGGAACCCAGGATAACGGCTGCTAAAATAATGACAATCAAGAAGCGGTTAGTGATCCGCTCCACCTGCTTAACCAACCGTTCCTGCCCCTGATAACGCAGTTTGAACTCAATATCACCATTGTTGATGGTATCGAGGGCCGTATCGACCTTTTCGGGGAGCTGGCTGACGGATTCCAGCGTTACCAGGCTCTTGAAAAGGCCGTCATCAACCAGGTCACGGGCACGCAACTTTCGTTTTAGGTAGGCAAGCCCAAACGGCCGGGCAACTGCCATCATCGAAATATCAGGGTCGAGCTTGGCTACTGTTGACTCAAGCGTTCCAAAGGCCTTGACGAGGAGGGTGACTTCGGGCTTGATCTGCAGATTATTATCCTGACAGAGCTGAATAACCCGGTAAAGCATGTTTGCAAAATCAATCTGTCCTAACCCCTGGGCCATGTAGGGACGGAGAAAACTACCTAATTCCCTGGTGAAACGCTGCTCATTTACTTCCCCGACCTGGTTACAAATTCCCAGGATGGCCTCCGCAATCCGGTGACCATTTTTGCTGGTCAGGGCCAAAATCACCTCCGCAATGCCGTCTGCCATGACGGGGGTCAAGCGCCCCATCATGCCAAAGTCTAGGTAAACCAGGCGGTACGGCGGTAACTCCTCTTGTCGCTGATAGCGCACACTAGCGGCACCCCACCGCTTAGCCAGCTCTTTGGTCGTTTGCCGCTCACCAGCCTGCCCCTTGGCAAAAAGAATGTTGCCGGGGTGGGGGTCAGCGTGGAAGAAGCGGTCAACAAAGACCTGTTTCATAAAGTTCCGCACCAAACATTTCGCCAGGTACTTATTTTCCTTAACGACTTTCTCATCATCATCGTGGCCGAAACGGGTCCGAATGCTTTTCCCGACCATCGCCTGGTTGACCAGCACTTGAGGTGCGCAGTAGTCGCGATAAACCTTGGGAACCATAATAATACCGTCCCCGTTGTTAAGACGGTAGAACTCCTCCCCGTTTTGAACCTCATTCATCGTGTTGATCTCGCTTAACAGGGAGGCACTTAATTCATCAAGGGTCTTATCGAGGTCAACCACCATCTTGCCGGTCGGGACGTACTTAAACAGCTTAATTGCTTGGCGGAGCAGTGCCAGGTCGGTATTGACTAATTGGGTGACCGCTGGGTGTTGAACCTTCACCACCACCGGCGTCCCATCCTTCAGCTTGGCATGGTGGACCTGACCAATCGAGGCTGACGCAAACGGCTTTTCCTCAAATTCCGCAAAGACATCACCAATCTGTTTTCCGGTCGCCGCTGCGAACGTTTGCTGAACACTGGCAAACGGGTCGGCCTTAACCTGGTCCTGCAGTTGGTGAAAGGTTTTAATATAGGCCGGTGAAACAAGGTCGGGCCGCGTTGAAAGAATCTGTCCCAACTTGATAAAAGTTGGGCCCAGCTCCTGCAAGGCCGCACAAATTTCTTCAGGTGCCTCCTGGCGGTAGAAGTTTGAAAGAAAATGGTGTTTACGCATCACGGTCATAATTTCTTTTAGCCGGGCACTTCTTTTAACAGTCTGTCCCTGGTCATTACTCATTCGGTTCGCCCCCACAGATTAATTATTACAATTTTACCGCACTTTTTTATCAAATAGTTGGTCACCCAAAAAGTAAATTGATACAATAGATGTGAAATTAGAAATGAAAGCCTAGGTGAAGTATTTAATATGGATGCACTATGGTCATCTTATTGGTTTAGATTAGTTGTAATTATTTTGATTCTTCTTCTGGCCGCCCTCTTTACGCTGCTGGAATACTCAGTTGTTAAGGTCCGGCCAAGTGAGTTGGCGGAACTTCGTCAGACCCGAAAAGTCAAGCGGGCCATCCACATGGTTAACAACCTGAACGAGTACCTATCGACCGCCCAGGTTGGGGTTACCATGACCTCCTTGATTTTAGGGTGGATTGGTGACGAATTCATTACTGACCTCTTGTTAAAGATTCACTTGATTCCCGAAGACGTGTTGAAGCCGCTGGCCCCGGTTATCGGTGTCCTGATCTTCACCTTCTTCCACGCCGTCTTTACCGATCTGGTACCAAAGAACATGGCGATTGACCGGCCGGTGCCCATCCTGCTGGCAATTGTCCACCCCGTCCAGTTCTTCCACACGATCTTTTACCCATTTGTATGGTTGTTCGCGGTTGCCGCTGCGGGAATTACTAAGCTGCTTGGCTTTAACGTCCAGCCAGAGGAAGATACCTACTCCCAAAACGAAATCGTCACCCTTTCGCGGCAATCCGAAAAGGCCGGTGAAATGGACAAGGAAGACGTCCTCTTCATGCAGCGGGCCTTTGAAATGAACGACAAGGTCGCCGAAGACATTATGATTGACCGGACCCAACTGGCGGTCATTGATATCCAGGCCTCGATTGAGGACGCCGCTAAGCTGTACTTTGAAAAGAAGTTTACCCGGGTCCCCGTTGTTGCCAATAACGATAAGGACCACATCTTAGGGTACATTTTCTCCTACGATGTGATGCGGCAAAACCAAATCAACTCCCAGCAGTCAATTCGGACAATCATGCGGCGGATCCCCATCGTCTATGAGAACGAACCGATCACCAGTGTCCTGCAAACCATGGTTAAGAAGCAGGTCCCAATCGTTGTGGTTCAGGACGAATACGGTGGTACCTCTGGGATCATCACCGATAAGGATATCTACGAAGAGCTCTTTGGGACCGTGGGAGAAGAAATCGATCACGCTACCTCAGACATGATCGAGAAGAAGGACCCGGACGCTAAGGGGAACCCAACCTACGAAGTATCGGGAAAGATGCCACTCGACGACTTTGAACGATACTTCCACACCAAGATTGCCCAGTTCGAAAAGTCAGAAGTCACGACCCTAACTGGTTTCTTCCTGGAACGCCAGTATGACTTAAAAGTCGGCCAACCAATTCGGGTTGACAACTTCTCATTCACGCCTTTAGACCTGCAGAACTCCTACGTGAAGAAGTTTAAGGTCGTCTACATCAAACCGAAGAAGAAGGATAAGGACGACGACCAGGATGACGACAAAAAGGAAAAGTAAGCTTGAATAGCAAAATGACGCAGACGTTGCCGGATTGATTTTGACTTCGGCACCCAACTATAAAAGGCCTCCAGCTCGACTGAAGGCCTTTTTATGTAGCAGGACTCATGCAACTGTTCCACCGTTTTCAGTTGTTTCCAGTATTATTTCCGTCATTACCAACTCGCTGGTATGGCTGACCGAGGCGTGGACCGCCCCGTTGAATGGTGACTTGGTGACTACCGGCGCGCCGAGCTGGTTATCCAGAATCTCGATATCTTGAAAACCGACCGCTTTTCCAATTCCGGTTCCCCAGGCTTTGGAAAACGACTCCTTTAATGACCACCGTCCGGCGAGGTACTCGTTGGCTCGCTGCCCAGTAAAGTGCTGGTACTGGGCAATTTCTTTGGAGGTTAAGATTCTTTGAACGTACTGGGGATGCTCTGCCGCCAGGTGAGCAACCCGTGATATCTCCGTTAGGTCAATGCCTAAACCCTTTATCATCCTGCGCCCCCTAACAGTTCATCGGTCGGCCCGGCACACAGTTACACTGAACCTGGTCTGGTGCGGTTGCCAGCTTCTTATCCAACGTTGCTTGCAAGTTTTTGATATCAGTCTTGCTCAACTCCACCTGGTTTAAGACATGGTTAAGCGTCCGGCCAACCCGGCGCTCGCAGATATTTTGAAACAGGTCGTCCGCTGCCTGACACATTGTCTCCTGCTCGGCAACTGCCGGATGGTAAATAAAGGCCCGGCCCCGCCGTGTCGTCGTCAGGGCACCCTTAGTGACTAGCCGGTGAAGGAGAGTCTTAATTGTCGCCGCCTTCCAGTCCACCTTTCGCTGGAGGATTTCCGTAACCTCCCGACTGGTCGTCTCGTCCAGGGTCCAAACGATCCGCATTACCCGCCACTCGGCCGGTGTAATTTGTAAATCCTTTGCCATGCACTTCACTCCCTATTGTTTACATATGTAGATATATTAATCTTAGCATCTTTTGATCCTTTTCGAAAGTATACCGATGGCCAATTGACATTCAGCGGAGTCTTGTTACACTTAACTACTGTTAATCTTTAGCTTAAGGAGTATTTTATTATTAAATGAAAGATCAACGTATTAGTCGAGCCCTTGTCATCATGGTCTTCGGGACCTTCTTCGGCCTCTTTTGTTCCACTTTGATGAACATCGCGATTCCGACCTTCATGAACGTCTTCCACATCTCGGAAGGACGGGTCCAGTGGGTAATTAACGGCTACATGCTAGTCAATGCCCTGATGATCCCGGTCAGTTCCTACCTCATCAAGCGCTTTTCCTTCCGTCATCTCTTCATCCTGTTTGCGGGAATTTTCCTCCTCGGAACGATCATGGGCGCGGCGGCAATGAGCTTTACCTTCATCGTCATTGCCCGAATGGTCCAGGCAATTGGAGCGGGGATGATGATGCCCCTCGTTAACGTGCTCGCCATCCGCTATGCCAAGCCAGGGAAAAAGGGCCAAATCATGGGGATCATTGGTTTAGCCTTCAACTGTGCCCCTATCCTGGGCCCTGCCTTCTCTGGCTTCCTGTTGAATTACTTTTCCTGGCGCTACCTCTTTATCCTGATTTTGCCCTTTGCAATTGCCACGGTAATCTTGTCCTTTATTTTCTTACCGTACATCCCCCACAACGAATCACCACGCTTTAACATGGTTGGCCTGATCACCATCACGGTCGGCCTCTGGTCTCTGCTGATGGGGCTTTCCAACGTCTCCAACTACCAGCTAACCAGCTTTAATGTTGTTGGTTATATTGGGATTGGGTTAGTTGCCCTGGCCTTTTTCTACGTCAACCAGCGTCACAGTGACCATCAGTTGATCAACTTCCGTATCTTTGCCCACCGTCAATTCGTCCTGGCAACGGTAATTAACATGCTGATTACGGCCACCATGTACGGGAACACCATCCTGATTTCCCTCCTCGTCCAAGTCGTCCTGGGTAAGAGTACCGTTGTCTCGGCCATCAGTGTCCTGCCGGGGGCAATCCTCACCGGGCTACTGTCAACAACCAGTGGCCGCTTTTACGATATCTACCCAATCAAGGTCCTCGTCGGTGCCGGCCTGATTATTGACATTATCGGGACGACCTGCCAAGCAGCAATCGGGGCACGGAGCACTGTCCTGATGATTACCATTTTTCAGACGGTCCGGCAGTTTGGATTAGTGACCATGCTGATTCCCCTGCAAACGCAGGCCCTCTCCCTCTTGCCAAACGAGATTGTCCCGGACGCCGTCGCTACTTTTAACACGATGCGACAAATTGCGGCCTCGTTTGGGACGGCCTTAATCATCGCCGTGGTCGGGATCATTAATAACATCCTTCACTGTCAGTCATCCCACCTGGGAATCCAGAGTGGCTTTGCCTTCTGCCTGCTCTTTCTCCTGGTATCACTGTTCCTGAGCCAGAAGCTGTACCACAAGATTAGGAGAGCAAGTAATCAATAGAAACATGCCAGTTGAATAAAGCACCTCAAGATTGTTAGAAGTAGTTCTAACAATCTTGAGGTGCTTAAGTTTTTATATCATCATCTTTTATTCACGCGTTTTAGCTAATTCTGCTGTAATATTTTCTTCCATGTTTTCATATTTCTGATACATAAGTGCTTGAATAATAGCCAACCCATACATCAGAATTGTTACCCAGTTAAACGAAATTCCAATACCAACAAGAGCGTGAGCAGTTTGGACATGGTTAGCAACATAACCGAACGCGGACATTATTCCACCATTCAATGCACCAGCGAGCCCCATACCCATCGACATGCAGAAGGAAGAGCCAATTGTGGTTAGTAAACCGGCCGCATTAACGCCATTCTTCCATTCACCATAGTCAACTGCTGATCCTAATAATGCAAATGGTAATGAACAGGCGATTCCAGAGCCAATATTGGCAATTACCCAGCCGATGATCGCCCCAGTAATGTTAAGGTGCGCAAACATAATAATGAACTGACCAAATACGGCGGTTGCTAAGCTTAATGCCCAGATATGACTCTTTGAGAAATACTTATTCATCAATGGAATGGAAATCATCCCTAATACTTGGATGATTGCAATGGAATTAAAGAATGTTACTAAACCCTTATTATGAAAATAATAAGTAAAGTAGTAAACCATCGACTGTTGGCGACCCTGTTGGGCAATCCAAAAAAGAAAGTTACCAGTAACAATAATAAACCAAGGCCAATTTTTATTCATTGCGTGAGCACTTTGACGAAGTGTGACCCGCTGACTGTTAGGCACAATAATACGTTCCCGAATATTAGCAAATGAAAAGAGTGTACCAATAACATTTAAGGTTGCAAACACAACAATAAAGATTCGGAAACCAAGCACATCGTTACCATGACCAAATAGTGCAACTAACGGTAGTGTCAATGAGTTGACAATAAATACTCCGGCCTGGGAACCAACCATCCGCCATGAATTAAGCTTAATTCGATCAACTGGCGAAGACGTAATTAACGTCAGAATCGTTGTGATTGGAGAATTAATACCCAGGAATAAGATTCCATAGATGATATAAACTATTCCACAATAAATTGCCTTTGCTTGTGAACTCAAGTCCGGTGCCCAAAATAAGAGAATAGCACTAGCGGCATAGGGAAGTGTCAGCCAAAGGAAAAATGGCCGAGCCTTTCCATATCTAGAATGAGTCATATCTATTAACGTCCCCCATACCGGTGCACCTACCGCATCGACTACCCGGGCGACTAGAAGAATAATACCGGTTGCAGCAGCCGATAAAGCGGCAACATCAGTAAAAAAATACATTAGATAACTATTAACAATAGTTGCTACAAGTTGACCCGAAAAGTCAAAGTTAGCATAACAGAGTTTTTCTAGAGCCCCAACTTTATCTTTACTTGACCCCCAAGGATAACTTTGCTTAACTTGCTTGTCCATTTTTAAACTCCTCCTTTGAAAGCTAATTCAATATGTTAAAAGCGCTACGCAAGCTTTGATATTCAGATTTCCTAATAAATAACGGTAGTTGAGATAAATTGGGTGTAAACGAAATTGTTTGACCACCAGCCAATTTAGCACCAGTGTAAGGGTTAACCCAATCGGTACCAGCAGGGAGGTAAATATGTTGAGTTTTTCTTTCTTCTTGCGAGTACAAAACTGGCGCAACCAGGATATTCGGGCCAAATAAGTACTCATCCTCTATATTCCATGCAACTTTATCTTCAGGGAAGTCATAAAATAGGGGACGAATTACGGGTGTCCCTTTTTCGTGAGCAGCCTTCATTTGTTCGGTAATGTATGGCTTTAAATTAGCCCTTAGTGTCATATACTTCCGCATAATAGCCAGGGCTTTATCACCATACGCCCATGGTTCGGTATCACCACCAGAAGGCATCTTACCACCGCCAATATTACTCAAGGGCTTTGTATGTGGCTCACGATCGCCATGCATTCGCATAACTGGACAGAATGTTGCAAATTCAAACCAACGAATTACTAATTCACGGAAGTGTGGGTCATCGTCAATTCCGCCATGAAAACCACCGATATCTGTTGTCCACCATGGGATTCCCGCAATTCCCATATTCAGGCCAATCGCTAACTGGTTCCGTAACGAACGAAAACTTGAATCAATATCCCCAGACCAAACAAGTGCTCCAAATTTCTGACTACCTGCCCAAGCTGACCGAACTAAATTAATGATTTTTCTTTTTCCAGCAGCCTTTTGACCGTCATAAACCATTTGTGAATATTTAACTGGGTAAAGATTACCAACTTGTAAATCACTACCTCTGTAATAGCGATAATTATCAAAATCGTAAATGGTATACTCTGGTTCAGCCTCATCCAACCAAAAAAGATCTACCCCCTGATCAGAGTAATTTTTCTTTAATAACTTCCAAAGGTATTTGCGTGCTGCTGGATTGGTAAAGTCAACAAATCCATTATTTCCAAGAAAGTCCATCGTAATTGGCACGCCACGTTCAACCTGGACCAAATACCCTTTTTCTTTCATTTCAGCATAATGACTGCTTGTTTGATCAACCGTTGGCCATACAGAAACCATTAACTTAATCCCCATTTGATGAAGTTCCTTAATCATTCCAGAAGGGTTAGGCCAATATTTTTTGTCAAAGGTATATTCCCCAGATTTTGGCCAGTGGAAATAGTCAATCACAATTACACTAATTGGTAAATCACGACGTTTAAACTCACGTGCCGCTGCCAATAACTCTTCCTGCGTTCGGTAGCGAAGTTTACACTGCCAGTACCCCATGCCGTAATCAGGCATCATTGGCACCTTACCTGTTACATCGGCATACTGTTCCTCAATTTCTCGTGGTGTGTCGCCAGCGGTAATCCAATAATCCATTTCCTTGGTCGAACGTGCATGCCAGAGTGTCATATTTTTAGCGAAACTAACATCACCAATAGCTGGATTATTCCAAAGAAAACCATATCCCTGACTCGAAAGAACAAATGGGACACTTGCCTGTGAGTTACGATGTGCTAACTCTAAATGGGCTGATTTTAGATTGAGAAAATCTTGTTGGTACTGGCCCATCCCAAATAATTTTTCTTTAGGATTTGCTTCAAAGCGGATTTTCAACTCATAATCTGCACCAATTTTTGGTATGAATTCCCGTGAATCGATGTTAAGGGCACTATTAAAATGATTTACTTTTTCACTATCAACACCCGCTGACATATCTGCTATTCTATTTCGCTGATAACCACGAAGAAGTTCCTTCCCATTTTGATTAAAAAAGCTGAGATTTTTAAATTGGTCAATTTTGGCGATTAATTTTCCATTAATAATTTCCCCGCTTTGCTGGTCTGAACTGATGGTAACTGAACCATATTGATGGTTAACTGGCTCAGTTAGTGCATTGTTGTTACCTGTATATTGGGGATACTTAGTTGATCGCACTCGAAAACTATTTTTACCCCATGGTTCAACCTGTAACAGCTCATTTCCATTACGTAAACATAAACAGTGTTCTTTTTCAAAAAGCATCTTGACACCCTCAATTCTTATTATTTCGTTTGAGCAATTTTAGTGTAAGCCTTTACAAAATTGCTTGAAACTAATAAAATTAGCAAAAAGGTATACAAATATAAAGTGAGGTGCACGACTTAATGGAAAAGTATACAAATTCAATCTCAGCAAGCCATTTTCGTTTTTCAAAGCAGGTCACTACATTGCTGATGCTGGGTGGCAGCATAAGGATATTGTTAATGATTATGACTACGAATTGTTTCTCATGTTAAACGGAGCTGCATATATCAAAATTGGACAAACGAAGTATACTCTTCATCGCCATGACTGCTTACTAATTCCACCTCGTATTCGGCATGTTGGCTTTAAGAAATCCCCAAACAATACCATTTATTACTGGCTTCATTTTTTTCCGCAGGAATCCATTAGCTTTGAATATCTTCCTGAGCGTATTCATGCCGATGAAATCATAATTCCTCGCTTTTGTCACTTACATAATTTCACACGAATTACTCTCCTAATGCGTCAGTTACTTGATTCAGCAAACTCAGCTGAGGCATTACCATTAAACAGTGATTACTTCGTTTCCAGCATAGCAGCTGAGGTCAGTACGCAATACATACACGAATGTCGTAAACATCGATCAGCAAAGGATACAAGCCGATACGAGTTAATCAAGAACTGGATTAGAATTCATGCAAAGGAAAATTTGACCGTTACTAAAGTGGCCAATAACTTCAATATTTCACCAACATATTTAGCTCATCTTTTTCAGACTCATGATCAACTAACGACTGTTCGTTATATCAATCAGGTTAGGATTCAACAAGCACAAGAATTGCTGCTAACAACAGATATGGCTGTTAAGCAAATTGCACTTGAACTCCATTTTGATAATGAAAAATACTTTTATCGCGTTTTCAAACAGGTTACAGGAACAACCGCCAGTCACTACAGAAATGCGTTTAACAAAACATACCTGAACAATATTAAAGTTGACCCCATAATTCCAAAACCATCTCATAAAGATGTTCGTATTTAGTAAAAGGAGGAGGATTAATATGAAGCCATCAAAACGAGTTAATTTTTGGCTTTTTCTTTTAATTATTATTATTGTCGATGCAATTATCATTTTTTATTCCAAACTGATTTAAACAATATAAATAAAGGGATGGAAAGAATTCAATACCTTCCATCCCTTTGTTCATAAAATACTTATAACGTTTTACCTAACCGTTTATGTTATAATATCAACGGTTTAGTTCACCTTGACTAATACCGGGGTTTTAAAAGCAATATCCCCATTTTGTCCCCGTCCAAACAAAACGTGCACACTAACTGCATTAATATGCTTGAAGAAGGGATTGGATTAGTTCTTTATGAAGTATCGTTTACAAAGTATTGTATTTGTCCTCGTTGCCTTTTTGCTCGGTTGCAACGAGTTTATGGTGGTGGGGGTCATCTCAAACATCGCCAAGAGTTATCACGCCTCCCTCTCAACGGTCGGCCTGCTGGTAACCATGTTTGCTTTGACCTATGCTATCTGCACGCCAATCTTAACGACGGTCACCAGCAAGTATGACCGCTTCAAGGTCCTGATGACCCTGATGGTAATTTTCCTGTGTGGTAACACGCTGACGGCCTGCTCACCCAACCTGGTTTGTCTCTTTGCTTCCCGGATCATTACCGCAGCAGTGGCGGGAGCCATTATTTCACTGATCCTGGTCTACGTCAGTATCATTGCCCCAATTCAGAAGCGATCGATGCTTGTGGCGACGGTCTTTTCGGGCTTCAGCACCGCTACCATTATTGGGGTACCAATTGGGACAACGATTAGCACCGCCTTTTCCTGGCACGCTAGTTTTGCCCTCATCAGTGTTCTCACCTTGATTATTACGGTCCTCCTGTTTTTCCTGGTACCCCGCAATACGAAACAGGCCAAGGGATCGATTAGGCACCAGCTCCAGTTGCTGCGGGACCCCCGAATCTTTTTAGGCATCGTAATTATGGTCACCTTGATGGCGGCCGAATACACCTTCTACACTTACATTCGGCCCATCATCACCGATGTTCTCCATTACAGCACCACCCAGCTAAACTGGCTACTGGGACTGGTTGGGGTCATGTTCATCATCGGTAACACCTGCGCCGGCATTATCTCGGGCCGCTACGGAACAAGCAAGATGCCGCTGATTAGTGGTGCCTGCCTCCTGCTCCTCTTATTAATGGGACTGTCCTTTACCAACGCATTCACCGGGATCATCCTCCTGTGCGTGATTTGCCTGGTCCTCGGCATCCCCGGTTCGGTCCTCCAGGTGATGTTCTTGAACGTCGCCGACCGTGACTACCCAGAGGCGATGAACCTGGCTTCCTCACTTAACCCGATCTGCACAAACGTTGGGGTGACGGTGGGGTCATTCACCGCTTCAGTTAGTGTCAACTTCCTGGCAATTGGTGAGATTGGTTACATCGGTGCCATCTTCGCAATCATTAGTACGATCGGTTCGGTACTTCTAATTCGCCAGGATAAATAATAAGAAAATCGGCTAACGAAATAGTGCTTTCGTTAGCCGATTTTCTTTAGAATTCGTTCGGTTTAGCAATGTAGTCGTCAACCCCGTTTGGATTGCCTGACCACTTGTACTTGTCATACCAAATGGAGTGCTTCTCTTCGTCTAATTCCGCAATTGCTTCCATCTCGTCCGCCGTCAGGGTGAAGTCATCAAGGTCACGGTTAGCCCGCATCCGTTCCGCATGGCTGGACTTAGGGATAATCACGAAGCCCTGTTGCAGTTCCCACCGCAAGATAACCTGGGCCGGATTCTTACCCTTTTCCTTAGCAATCCGGTTTATTACCGGGTTAGCCAGGGCCCGACCATTCCCCAGTGGTGACCAGGCCTCGAGCTGGATTTTATTTCCCTGACAGAAGGCCACCGTGTCGGGTTGGTGAATAAAGGGGTTAAACTCGATCTGGTTGACCGCCGGCATTACCTGGGCGTGATCCATCAGGTCAGTCAGGTGGTCCACATCAAAGTTGCAAACCCCGATTGCCCTTGCCTGACCATCCTTTAGAATCCCTTCCAAGGCGCGCCAGGATTCGTTGTACTTATCGAAAACTGGCCAGTGGAGAAGGAGCAAGTCGACGTAATCGGTCTGCAGGTCCCGAAGTTGCTGGTTGAAGGCCGACCGCAGCTTGTCATAGTCACCCTGGTCACCGTTAAAGATCTTAGTGGTTAGGAAGAAGTCACCACGCTTCTTTCCTGTCTCCTTAATCGCCTCTTGCAATCCCTGACCAACGCCACTTTCGTTACCATACTGTTTGGCAGTATCAAACAGGGTATAACCATTGGCGGCAGCGGTCCTTACCAAAGCGGCGGTATCATCCGGGTTGGTTTTCCAAACGCCCATTCCAATCTGCGGCATCTCAACGCCATTGTTTAGTTTTACTGTCTTTTCCAAATTAACATCCCTCTTTCCTATCAGTAAGTATACCATTTCTCCTAAGGCGTGATATGATTATGATATTCCAAAAAGAATCGACTTGATAAAATGACAGACCAACTAGTAATCAAAAATTTTAAAACCGCAGTCATTGATGAACCCCTAAAGCGTCCCTTTGTTACCCACCTGCACAAGGTAACGGCGATCCACGCGGTCCAGGTGAAGCTGACCCTGGCCAACGGTCTAACCGGAACGGGTGCCGCCACCCCCAATGAAAAGGTAACTGGTGACACGATGAGTTCTTTGAAGGAGGCAATGGATTCCGTAATCGGGCCCCAACTGGTCGGCAAATCGCTCAACCACTTGGAAGAGTTGATGAACGACCTGGCAAGCGTAATTCGCTACAATGAACCAGCCAAGGCGGCCTTCGACATGGCCATTTATGACCTCCTGAGTCAGGTCACTAAAATGCCCCTCCCCGCCCTTCTCGGTGGTGCCAAGGAAGCGATGGAGACTGATTACACGATTAGTATCGGTAGTCAAAAGCAAATGATCGCTTCAGCCCGCGAACTGGTTGCTGAAGGCTTTACAGCGCTAAAAATCAAAATCGGCAACAGTCCCGTGACCGAAGACGTCGCCACCGTGACCGAAATTGCCGCAGCGGTCGGGCCCAAAATTTCTCTCCGCCTGGATGTTAACCAAGGATGGAGTTACAAGCAAGCGCGGCGGGCCCTGGCCATGCTAGAAGAACGGGACCTCAACATCGCCTTCGTTGAACAGCCACTGGCCGCCGACCGGATTGCGGAGACGGCCCGTTTGCGGATGCAGACGACGATCCCCATTATGTTAGACGAAAGCGTCTTTTCACCAGCCGACGCGCTCAAGGTGATCCGTGCTGACGCCGCCGACTATGTCAACATTAAGCTGATGAAGTGTGGGGGCCTCTTTCAGGCAGCCAAGATCAACGACCTCTGTGCCACGGCGGGGATTGGCTGCATGGTTGGCTGCATGATTGAATCTCAAGTCGGTCTCGCCGCTGGACTGGCTTTCGCACTGGGCCACCAAAACGTCAAGTTCATTGACCTTGACTCCTGCTTTATGGCCAAGGACTCTGCCATGACCCTAATTGGCAATGATGGGCCCAAATTGATGTTGAAGTGAGTTTAAGATAATTTTGGCGAGTGTGACAAACAAGAAAGTCCTCAGCAAGGTTGTGGTCTTGCTGAGGGCTTTTTACTGCTTTTGGTGTCGTGATTGCTTCACGCCTGGTATACTTCCCTGCCACCCACGAAGACGTGACAGATGTCTGTTTGTTCCGTCTGGTACATCAAGCGTTGGAAAATATCCGCTGTCGTCAGAGGCATCAGTGCACGGTGCATCCGGACAACCTGCAGGTCGGCGGCGTAGCCTTCCTGAATTACGCCCGCCTTTAAGTGCAGGGCCTGGGCACCACCTCGGGTCGCCAGGTAGAAGGCGTTGGCCATTGTGATCCGGGATTCTGGGACACCCCGATGCTCAGCTGGCAGGTGGTTATCAACCCCATCGGTCAACTGCTGTGACGACTTTACTGCTTGCCGGGCATTGTGGTAAAGACTTGGGGTGTACCCACCGGAGATGTCAGAGCCCAGGCCCAGTTTATTGCCCAGCTTTAGCATCTGCTTAACTGGAAGGACTCCGTTGCCAAAGTAGATATTCGAAATTGGGCAGTGGGCAATCGCCGTCCTTCTTTCTCGTAGGACCTGCCAGTCACCGGGAGTCAACTGGGTTCCGTGAGCCATGACGGCCCGGTCAGTAAGGAGACCGAAGTGGTCCATCACGGTCGTGTCGTGCTGACCGAAGCGCTCGATTGCGTAGCCGTGCTCCCAGTTGCTTTCACTAAGGTGGGACTGGACCGGTAGATCATACTGGTGGGCGAGCTGGCTCAGGCCAACCAATGCTTCATCGGTACAGCTGGGCACAAAACGCGGTGTAATCACTGGGGTAATCGTCTGCCTGGTCTGCCTTTGCATCTTCAGAACCGCTTGGATAAACTTTTCCGTTGACTGTAATGCGGCTTTAGCCGATGGATTGCGGTAATAATCAGGCGTCTGGTCCGGATTATCCATTACCACCTGACCAATAAAACCGCGTAATCCTTGACTAACGGCTTCTTTAGCGAGGGTCATATTCGCGGTGAAGTGAATTGTCCCAAACATCATTGCGGCCGTGGTCCCGTTGGCCAGCAGGGTGTGAACAAAGTCGTGATAGACCCGCTGGGCATAGGCGGGGTCGCTGAACTTAGTTTCCAGGGGAAAAGTATAGTGGTTAAGCCACTCAGCCAGGGGACGGTCAAGGGCTAGTCCTGCCTGTGGTCACTGGGGCGCGTGTACGTGGAGGTCAATGAAGCCCGGTAAGATGTATTGGTCGCTACCCAGCTCCAGAAGCCGGCCAGCCTGCCGGGCGCTTTGCAGCTGGCCAGCGTACTCCTGATCACTTGGCTGGAGGATTCGTTGAATGGCCCCATCCTGGTCAATCATAATCAGGGCGTCCTTAACTGCTTGAACGTTGTTAGGATCAGTTGCGGTGAAGTATGTTCCGCGAATTGTTAATTCTGCCATCGAAATACCCTCTTTATATTGTTTATTATAGTTTATAGCGAACTTTCATCGCTGTAAAGAGAACATTGTTCGTCATACTTTTCCGCATAAAAAAGGCACCGGTTCCGCACCGATGCTTATTTCATCCTAATTATCGGCCACCACGACTTTAGTCCCGGTCGGCAGGTCATGTTCAATCCACTTGGCATCATCAATTGACAGGCAGACACAGCCGGGTGAGCTAGGATGCTTCCCCTGTTGCTTTGCCAGACATTTGATGTAGTGGTGTTGGTCCGCTGTCGTGACAACCGAATGGAACATGTAGTTCCCGTTCCACGACAGGCAATAGTTGGCCCCTAGCCGCAAGTTCGGATTATAAACCCGGTCCATCCGGATATTGGAAGTGGTAAAGGTCCCCGTTGGCGTAGCACTAACCATCTTGTGCGTCTGGGGATCCTTTTGGTAAGCCCCCGCCGAGCTGTACATCGTGTACAAGAGCTTCTTTCCGCTATAGATGTAGGTGCGGTTGCCCTTCAGGCTAACCTTCACCCAGAGGTTGGGTCGACCATTCAGCTCGGGATAGGGAACTGTCTCGGAAGACTTGACCCAACTAATCGGCTGTCGCATGTGATTATTACTAGCGGCCGCTGTTATCCACGGCAGGGTTATACCCAGTGCAAACACCAATAGTATTAGCCAGCAATGCCGGATATGATAACTCATCCATTCTTCACTCCCTATTTTAGGCTAACACTACTAATGTACTCTTTTTACAGCCTGTTAACAACAAAAGCACTAGGTAAATAAAGTCTACCTAACACTTTTTAATCGATGTGGGTTACTTTTCAGCGCCCCAAACCTTCTTGGCAATGTTAAAGGCAGACCAGGCATTCGGCCAGCCAACGTAGAAGGCCAGTTGGGTGATGACCTCCACAATCTCTTCCTTGGTAACGCCATTGTCCTTAGCCGCCTGCATGTGGTATGGCAGCTGGGCAAAAGCCCCCTTAGTAATCAGGGCCGTGACCGTAATCATACTCCGGTCACGCGGCTTTAATTCCTTTTCCCGGGACCATACTTGGCCGAAGAGAACGTCATCGTTTAATTCCGCAAACTTGGGTGCAAAGTCACCCAGTTGGTCACGACCTGCTGTTTGTTTTTTAGCCATCGTTATCTCCTCCTACTTACTCAACTTGTTGTAGTAATCATCGTCAACCTTTTCGCACCATTCACTGGTCCCCTTTGTGATTGCAATGTGGGAGAACCAGGAGTCCTTAGTAGCACCGTGCCAGTGCTTGACTCCTTCGTGGATTGCGACCACATCACCGGGATTCAGCAGTTGGGCGGGCTTACCCTCTTCTTGGTACCAGCCTTCGCCCGCCGTGACCAGCAGAATCTGGAAGCCGTCGTGGTGGATGTGCCAGTCGTTCCGGCAACCCGGTTCGAAATTGATATTCGACACGTTAATATCGATGTTATCGTCTGGTGAAACTAAGCCATTTAAATAACTAGTCCCGATAAAATACTTGGCATAGGCAACGTTCTTGTCACCAAAACCAAACATGTCATTTTTCACTGCTTCTTCATTCTTTGCCATGTGAAGGCCTCCTTAAAGTTGTTAACTTTACTTTAGACGCTCACGGCATTAATGTGAAATACTTATTTTAATTAATGGCTAATGCTCAAATTGTATTATAATTTACGGAGCCATGACATCAGGCTGGCGGGAGAATATGCTGGTTTGGCATGGGTCAGAACATGGTAGCCGTCCAGGACCGTTAGCTTCCCGGCATGGGCGATGAAGTCCTGCTGGTAGTTACCCGTATCACTCCACCCCGTTGAGAATGGTGCCACCTTCCCCTGGTAGCCCTGCAGCTTGGTCAACAGTGCCATCACCGGTGAGGCAATCTGCCCATCCCAGACCGGTCCACCCACCAGAATATCATCATAGTAAGACAGGTCAGGAAGCTTGGTGGTGATTTCCGGAAGGCGGTTGGTCTGCCGCTGCTTCTTGTAAATTGAATCCGTCGCCTCCATGTCCTGGGGGAAAGTCTGGTCCGCCACCTTAACCTGGAGGATATCAGCGCCCGTCATTTCATGAATTTGACTGGCTAACCGGGCTGTATTACCAAATTGAGAATAGTAAAGGATTAATGCTTGCTGTGCCATCATAAATCGCCCCTTGTTGTATAATTAATTTATTAAGAATTGGAGGCCCCACTAAATGGATACCCGCGTTTTAAAGTACTTTTTAACCGTTGCTAATACTAATAATATCACGAAAGCCGCCAAGCAGCTGCACATCACCCAGCCAACCCTCTCACGGCAAATCATGGAGTTAGAAAAAGAACTCGACGTCGCCCTCTTCGACCGGACCCAGCGTCAGCTCCAGTTAACGAAGGCTGGCGTCCTATTTCAACAGCGGGCAACCACCCTCCTCCAGCTGGTCGACCAAACCAAAGATGACCTCCACCAGCAGGAAAAGGAATTGGTGGGGTCCGTTAACCTGGGTTGCGTTGTCTCCCTCGTTTCCCCCTTCATGATGAAGATGGTAAACGACTTTCAAAAGGAGTATCCGGGGGTTCGCTTTAATATTTTCGATGGTGACGGTGACGCCCTCCGTCGCCAAATTGATGAGGGCCGGCTCGACCTAGCCTGCCTGATTGAGCCCGTCGAGGCGGCCAAGTATAACTACGTCGTCCTCCCCATTAAGGAGCAGTGGGGTCTCTTGATGCGCAGTGATGATTCCCTGGCGCAAAGAACCGCCATCAGCAAGAATGACCTTTATAAGCTGCCGTTGATCCTCCCCCACCGCAACATCGTCCGGGACGAGGTCAGTGATATCTTAAAGCTCGACCAGACGAAGCTCAACTGGATGGTGACCAACAACCTCCCCAGCAACACGATTGAGTTGATCCGGTCCGGTAACTATTACGCAATTGGCATTAAGGGGATCCAGGCCTTGAGTGCGGACCCCGAAATCGCCTTTATCCCCTTCACCCCGAAGAAGGAAACTGGCCACCTCCTGATCTGGCGCAAAAACAACATGCTGGCCCCGGCGGCCGAGCGCTTCCTCCAGTTCGTGACCGAACGGAGTAACTAAAAAAGGGCCCCGCTATGAGTCATCACTAGCAGGTCCCCCTATAACAATTATTTAGTTAATTGTGCGTAAACGTATAGCACTTCGTCAGGACGGTAGTAACCATAAACTTCGCCGACCTTCTTGAAGCCATGCTTGGTAATCAAGTGTTGCATGATCTTGTTATCAATGTGGGTATCAATCCGGATGGTTTCAATATCTGTCCGGTGTTCCTTGATGTAGTCCAGGACAGAAACGAAGAGCTTTGAAGCGTACCCGTGACCGGTGTGTTTGGAGTGCACAGCAACCCGGTGAAGGACCACGTACTTATCGGTATCGATGAGCCACTTACCCTTCATCTTAGCGTAAGATTCGTCTGGTCCGTCAACAACGGCAACGTAACCAACTGTTTGGTCATCGTCAGACTGCGCAAGAATTGCCCAACCGTTTTCGATGTCCTTCTTTACCACGTCTGCGTTTGGGTAATCGCCTTGCCATTGGTCAATTCCTTGTTCGGCCAATTGGTTGCTGCCGTCCTTTAAGATATCCATGATTTGGTCGTAGTCTTCCATGGTGGCTTTCTTTAATTTCATCGTTCGTACCTTCCCTTCTCGTTATTCTGGAATGATTTTAATTTATTCCGACTAAAAAACTTTATCACACTTTGGCCTTATTTGCCAAGCGATTAACATTCAATTTAAAAGGAGTTTATAAAATGATTTTTCGTCGTAAATTTTGGCTACCACTCTTAGTAATCTTCTGTACCCTTATTTGGGCCCTTCCTGCCCACGCGGCGAAGTACGTTCAGTCAACAACGCCAACGATTTTCTTCCATGGCTACAACAGCGGCGCCCATGCCGAACAGTTCATGGTCGACGGCATTAAGCAGGCCGGGGTCAGCAAAACCAGTATCACCGCGGAGGTCGATGCTGATGGTAAGGTCACCCTGCTGGGCAATATCCCCCACAATGCAGTGAACCCCCTTGTCATGGTGAACTTTGAAAACAGCCGCAACACCGACTATACCATGCAGGGGCAGTGGGTCAAAAACGTTATTGTCAAGCTCCAGGACCGTTACCATTTCAAGAAGATTAACATCGAGGCCCACTCAATGGGCAACCTCGCCGTGATGTACTACCTCCTCCATAACGGGCAGAACCGTCACCTTCCCCAGATTCAAAAGCAGGCCGCAATGGCCGGAACCTTTGACGGGGCAATGGACTGGAACGAACCCGCCAACCTGACAATCAACCCGAAGACGGGCAAACCGTCCAAGGAAAACGCCTCCTTTAAGAAACTCCTCCCCCTGCGACGCACCTACCCCAAGCAAATCAAGGTTCTCAACCTCTACGGGGACCTCGGGAATGGCAACGACAGCCAGGTCAGCAACAACTCTAGTCGGACCCTCCGCTACCTGATCAACGGCCGGACAGCATCCTACAAGGAAGTTAAGATTACCGGGCCCAATGCTTCCCATGAGCTCCTCCACCATAACCCCCAGGTAAACCGGGTCCTCATCAAATTCTTCTGGGAAAAGTAGGCGGCACTGATGGAACTAACCTTATTAAGCCTTTACCAAAAGATGCACCGGAAGATGGGCCCTTCTGGCTGGTGGCCAGCTGATTCAAAGGAAGAAATCATCATTGGGGCCCTGATGATTCAAAACACTAACTGGCAGAATGCCGACAAGGCGGTTGCTAATTTCCAGCAAAAAACGGGGTTTGATCCGGAAAAAATAACCAATTTACCAATGACTGAGATCCAGCGTTTGGTGCGCCCGGCTGGCTTCTATAAGAATAAGAGCAAGGCGGTGGCTGCCGTTTTTTCCTGGCTCGCCCAGTTCAACTTCGACTACTCCCGGATCCACCAAAGCCTTGGCACTAACCTCCGGGGCACCCTGTTAAAACTGCACGGCGTCGGGGACGAGACAGCGGACGTCCTGCGCACCTACATTTTCGACGACCCCACCTTTATCGCTGATAAGTACGCCCGGACCTTGTTTACCAGGCTCGGGGTGCCCAATCTCAGTAATTACCAGTCGGTCGCCATGGCCCAGGACTTCCACGGCCTTATCGATGAGTTCGGCAAGCAGTACTTTCACCCCGCTACCAAGTTTGACCAGAGCTTTCTTTGCGGTGACCGGCTTATTTTATAGGGCAATTTGGCCCTTGATAATGCGCTGGGTCAGGTGGTCATAATGCTTGTAAAGGTCGGTGAAACGGCCGTGCCGTGTACTCTTTAGCCATGGTTTTTCGCGCCCACAGTAGTGGAGGATTACCGTGTTTTCAATTACCCAGTTGAGGTCCCACTCCCCGAAGCTGATGAGCTCGTACGTCCGCCCGTTGCGGGTGTCATAGTTATACTTTTCATCAGGGACCGACTTGATGTACTTGCCATACAAGGCGTTTAAGACGTCCTGGTCCGGTAAGAGGAGGATATGCTTACGAATGTAATCAAAGATGTCCGTTGCCCGGACCCGTTGCCGGATATTATCGAGGTTCATTAGCAGGACGCCGGAGTTGTAGTAACCGTCCGCATCGAAGTTTTGCAGGCGAATCTTGTTAATCACATCGGTGGTGTTGGTTAAGCCCGTATGAATTGCCGATGCATAGAGGTAGTTGGTCAGGTCCAGGCGGTAAAACTGGTCAAGGTTATTAATGCAGAGCGTATCAGCGTCCAGGTACAGGATCTTGTGGACGGTTGCGGGGAGCAGTTGGTGGGCCAACAGGCGGTAGTAGATGGTGGTCGGGTAGCGGTCCGTCACCGGCGCGTCGACAAAGAGCCCCTCGTCAACCAGCACCGGGTGGTAGGTCATCCCCAGGAGCTGACAAAGGTGGTCGATCTCGGCACCCTTTTCAAGCTTCCTTTTCTGCAAGACGTACACATCAATCTTTGTCGCCTGGGTGTTTAAGCTGATTGACAGCAAGACGGTTTCCAGCTGGCGGGCAAAACGGTCGTCAATCGAAAAAAGTAAATTCATGGTGGGTCCTCCTTAATAATTACAATTATAGCAAGAAGAGGCTTGCCCTAGTCAGGAAAATCCGTTAGTCTTAAAGCATTAACTAACTGAAGGAGTATCAGAGAATGACGCACGAACAACAAATTGCTGCGGTTAAGCGGTACACGATTGACAAGCTCGGCGAAGATAGTACCGGCCATGGGATGGACCATATCAACCGGGTCGTTAAGATGGCCAAGAAGATTGCCCTGGGCGAAGGGGTCGACCCCTTCCTTCCCGTTGCTGCCGCTTACCTCCACGACACGATTGACGAAAAGCTGGTGGCAAGCGTTGATGAAGCCAAGGAAGAACTGTGGACCTACTTGGAACAGAACGGTTTCGAAGCCAACGATATCTTCACCATCATGGACGTCATTGCCAATATCTCCTTTGCCCACACCCTCGATAAGGGTGAGGTCCACCTCAGTAAGATTGGTCAAATCGTCCGTGATGCTGACTGGCTAGATGCAATCGGGGCAATCGGCATTATCCGGGCCATCTACTACGGTGGTGCCCACCATGAAAAGATTTACGACCCCCGGATCAAGCCGCGGGAAAACATGTCCCATGAGGAATACCGGAACCTTGATGACGAGACAATCATTAACCACTTCTCCGAGAAGATTCTCAAGCTGGCGGGGATGCTACAGACCCCAACAGCAAAGCAGATTGCGGTCCACCGCCAGGCCGTCTTGAAAGGCTTTCTCGCCGAATTCCATAACGAATGGGATAATAAATGTTAAAGAAGCTAAAAAGCATCAGAGCGCTCCCGACTAGTCACTAGGA
The DNA here is from genome assembly GCF_947381485.1 of Limosilactobacillus avium. Classification (NCBI taxonomy): domain Bacteria; kingdom Bacillati; phylum Bacillota; class Bacilli; order Lactobacillales; family Lactobacillaceae; genus Limosilactobacillus; species Limosilactobacillus avium. The sequence goes on from NZ_CANCWN010000004.1 coordinate 75,518, forward strand.
GTACCCTGATGCTTTTTCGTTTCGCTTTAAAAATGCAGATTCAACAAACTAATAATGCAGTAAGTCATCCCACTGGCAATCACCGGTCCAGCGGCCACCCCCTTAAAGACGACCACACCGATGATGGTCCCTAAGACCAGGGCCACCGTTACCTGGGGCACCGCGGCCAATTGGTTAATGCCGTACTTGGAAAGAATGGCCACCGCAATTCCCGCCGCAATCGCAATCCATCCGGCCGGGTTCTTGAAGGCCTTAAAAAGGTCGTTAAAGGTAATCTGACCGGTCGCGATTGGGACCAGGATGGCGACCGAAATGATTGTCACGCCCCAGTTAATTCCCCGGCTCTGGATAACCGGCAACCACTTGGTAGTCATCGGCAGGAGCTTGAGGGCCATCACAACCACCGCCGCAATCACCAGCGACATGTTTTTTCCGAACAGGGCGATCAGTAAGACAACCCCTAAAAATAACCAACTTTCCATTTCATCCTCCAAACAAAAGGTGGGAAATACCTCCCCAGGATCGGCAACCGTGCCGCCGGAAGTTTATTTTCCACCCTTTTCTTTATTCTTTTTATTATGTTCACTTAGGTCGATTTCTACGGGGCCCTGTGGATTATCCGGGTGGTCATTTCCCGGTAAAATCTGCCGGGCGAGCCACCGGAAGGCCATTGCCAGCGGCGCCGTTAAAACGGCGTACAGTAATGCCGTCAAAATTGTGGACAGCAGGTCCAGCCGGATAAAGGCCAACCAGTCACCACCCGTTCGCCAACCGACAAGGCCAACAAAGATGAGGTTCAAGACCGCCTCCATGATGGCCGCCACGAGTGCTAACCAGATTAGTTGCTGGTGGCTGACCTTCTGCCGTAGCGGCAACTGCCAACCAATAATCCAGCCGATCAAGGCGGTAATGAGGACAAAGTTAACCAGCATCAACCAGTCCGCACTACCCAGCGCCAGTAATATTAAACAGGCAACGACGGCCGTAATGATTCCAGAAACGGTCCCAATAGCGATGGTAACCGCCACGGGGATCAAGCCGGCCAACGGCGCAATTAGCACCCCCGTGGGGGCAACAATCCGAAAACTCTCGATCCCCACCAAAACGGTTAGAATAGCAGCGATGATAATCATCCCCGCATACTTCAGCCAATTCTTCTTCATATCCATTACAGGGGCTTCTTAGTAGTGTCTTGCATCCAGGCAAGTGCTAAAGCACCCTGCCCAAGGTGAGTCCCAATTACTGGGCCAAAGTAGCCCAGCGCGAAGTCAATGTCGGGGTGCTCTGCCTGCAACTTATCCAGCCACTTTTGTCCGGCCTCTTCAGCATTGGCGTGAATAACCATTCCCCGTACCGGATAGTCAACCTTGGCTAACTTCTCATTAAAGATCTGCTCACAGCGCAACTTGGCCTTCTTCATCGAACGAACCTTTTCAAAGGCCTCAATCGAGTGGTTCGGGTTGTCGAATGACAGCAGTGGCTTAATCTTCAGGATTGACCCCACAAATGCGGAGGCGTTAGAAAGACGGCCGCCCCGGACCAGGTTCTGTAGGTCATCAACGACGAACAGGTCGTTGACCGTGTCACTCAGGGTCCTTAACTTAGTAATTACCTCGTCTGGGTCTTCATGTTCTTGGACCAGTTTAGCTGCTTCCAAGACGATGTAGTGCATTGGTTCAGAGGTAATGTGACAGTCAAACGGAATAATCTTGATTGTGTCCTTCATTTCCTCGGCAATTTGCGCAACGTTGCCCAAGAAGCCGGAAATGGAACCGGTCAAAAAGATACTGATGGCCGCGTCATAGCCGTCGTCAGCCAGTTTCTGGTAGAGTTCCATCATTTGACCAATCGATGGTTGGGAAGTACTTGGAAAAGAACTCGAGGTCTTCAGCAACTGGTAGAAGTCACCGGTTGAAATGTCGACCCCTTCACGGAAGTTTTTCCCATCAATCGAAAACGGAATTGGCACAACGTGAATGTTGTTTTTCGCTGCCTCTTCAGGAGTGATGTTGGCGGTGCTGTCCGTAACAACAGCAATTTTCATCTTATCTTCCTCCAAGTCGTTATAAATTTAATAGAATAATTGCAAATGATATTAGAAAATATCCATAATATAAGAAGCATACCACAAGAGCAGGCATAAACCAACTATTGTTTCCCCCACCAGAGTGCTTTGTTTTGGCGCTTCACTGGTAAAAACGTTATAATTAATACCGCACTTTTAATGAACGTAAAAAATAAAGGAGTAATTACAATGTCTTTTGATGGCTTCTTCACCCATGCCATAGTACACGAACTGAATACGACTTTAAAGACCGGTCGGGTGGCCCGGATCAGCCAACCATACCCTGCTGAATTAATCATGACCATTCGGGCCCAGCGTCACAACTATTCCCTCTTAATTTCTGCGAACCCGACCTACCCCCGGATTCAAATCACGACGGTCCCGTTCACGAATCCCGCCGTCCCCGCTAACTTCACGATGACCCTTCGGAAGTACCTTGACGGGGCCATCCTGGAAAAGATCGAACAGGTTGGTAACGACCGGATCATCCGGCTCACCTTTAACACCCGCGATGAGCTCGGGGATAGTCAGAAACTCATCTTAGTTAGTGAAATCATGGCCCGCCACAGTAACATTTCCCTGGTCAATGATAAGACAGGCAAGATTATTGATACCATTAAGCACGTCGGCTCGGACCAGAACCGGGTTCGTCTTCTATTGCCGGGTGCCACCTTTGTCATGCCGCCGAAGCAGGACAAGGCCAACCCCTACTTGCCCAACCAGCTTTACAGTGATCTGGTCCGGGAGTTTTCTGACCCCCGTGACCTGGCCAAGCAGCTGCAAGACCATTATGAGGGGTTGGGCCATGATACGTCTTTAGACCTGGCCAACCGGCTTCTGGCCAGTGACCACCTGCCAACCACCTACCAGCAGTTTATCCACCACTTTGACAACCCAGACCCCGTTATCCTTGATGGCAAAAAGAAGCAGTTCATGGCCTTCCCACCAGCCGGGGCTGACGAAAACGCCATCCAGCACTTCTCAACGCTATCTGAAATGCTCGATAGTTACTACGCCCAGAAGGCCCAGCAGGACCGTTCCAAAGAACTGGCCGGGCAAGTAATCAAGGTCATTAAAAACGAACTCAAGAAGGACCGGCGCAAGGTTAAGAAGCTCAATAAACAGCTTGAAGACGCCAGCGAAGCGGATAAGTACCGGATCCGTGGCGAGATCCTGACCACCTACCTCGGTAAGTTGAAGCACGGGATGAAGGAAATCACCCTTCCTAACTTCTACGATGACAATAAGCCCCTTAAGATCAGCCTCTCCCCGGAGCTTTCCCCATCACGAAACGCCCAGAAGTACTTTACCAAGTACGATAAGTTGAAGAGCTCTGTAGCCTACGTCGACGAGCAGCTCAAGCTAACCAACGCGGAGATCGAATACTTTGAAAATATCCAGAATCAGATTGACCTTGCCTCGCCATCTGACATTCAGGAAATCCGTCTTGAGCTGCAAGAGGAAGGCTACATCAAGAACAAGAAGAAGGGCAAGAAGCGGCGCAAGGTCCGGGTCAGCAAGCCCGAACAGTTCCACACGAGCGATGGGACCCTTGTGCTTGTCGGTAAGAACAACCTGCAAAACGACCGCCTCAGTTTTAAAATCGCCAACAAGAATGAAATCTGGCTGCACGTCAAGGACATCCCTGGTTCCCACGTTGTAATCCGTGATACCCACCCAAGTGATCAGACCATTCTGGAGGCGGCCCAACTGGCAGCCTACTTCTCAAAGGGACGTGATTCCGACAACGTACCCGTTGACTACCTGCCGGTCAAGCGCCTCCACAAGCCAAACGGTGCTAAGCCCGGTTTCGTTACTTTCACCGGCCAAAAGACTTTATATGTGACGCCGCACAAACTGAATAACTAGTTAATTTTGCCAATGACCACGTCCTTTTTCTGGGCGTGGCTTTTTGGTTTAAATGGTTGGTGTTTTAGTTTAGTTAAAGTAAATATTCTCTTCTAAAGCCGCCTCCATAAAAAAAGCTCCCCAGCAGATGGAGAGCTAATTGTTTATTTAACTGGTTGGTTTAACCAGTGCCAAATCTTGTGGCCTACGGGAGTTTTAACCAGCCGTTGCTTGCGGAGTAAGTTTGTTTCGAGGTAGTGGACAATATTCATTAAAATCACCCTACTTTTCTAAATAACTAAGTGGTTTTTGAACATTTACCTTGGTCCCCTGGTACTTCTTGTTGATCCACTGTTGAATCTGGTGGTTGTGGTACAGGGTTACCAGTTTCTTGTAACGAGCATTGTTGCGGTTCTTCTCGGCGGTTGCCAGGACGTTGATGTTGTCCTTGGTGCTTTGGTCCACCTTTTCGTGATAGATAGAATCCTTCAGTACGTTTAGGTGCCCCGTCAAGGCGATCGTATTCCCAATCAGGACCAGGTCGGTCGACTTTAGGACCCGGGGACCCGTTGTATCGTCGATTTCCTTAAACTTGAGGTGCTTCGGGTTAGCGGCAATCTCGTTTGTCCCGCTCGTGGCCCCAAAACTCTTCTTTAGCTTGATTAAACCAGCGCTTTGCAAGAGGAGAAGACCCCGGGCCGTGTTGGCCGGGTTATTGGCGATTGCCACCGTGGCGCCATCCGGAACCTGACTAATCTTCTTGTAGCGGTCGGAGTAAATCCCCATTGGTTCCAGGTAGGTGGTCCCGAGGGCCGCTAACTGACCATTCTTGTTTTCCTTATTGTAGGCCTGGAGGTAGGACCAGGACTGGAAGGCATTAACATCAATCTGGCCGTTCGCCGTCGCCTTGTTCAAAGCAACCGGGTCGGTAAAGTCCTTAACCCGGATCTTAAGCCCCGCCTGCTTGGCCTCCTTGCTCTTCGCAATGTGCTGCCAAACCTGGACGTCCGGGCCAATCGTCCCAATGGTAATCTCCTTATTACCGAGTGGGCCACTATTGCTGGCAAAGCCGAGGCCGACCGCTGCCGCCAGGACAACGATGATCCCGATCACCCACCACCAAATTTTACGTCTTCTCTTCTTGCGCATGCCAATCTTCCTCTCTTATTTCGTCAACTAGTCAACAACGTGCCGTTCAAATGGCTTATCGGAAATTCCCTCGCTCAAAATCTTCTTAGACCATTCCTTAGCGGAGAATAGTGAGTGGTCACGGTAATTCCCACAGGTCTTGATTGTCGTTCCCTGAACGTCTTCCCACTTTGTCTTGTAGGCAATTTCCTCTAATGATGACTTCAGGGCCTTGGCAACTTCGGTAGTTGAGTGTTCACCCCAGGTAATCAAGTGGAAGCCGGTCCGGCAGCCAAATGGTGAGCAGTCAATGACCCCGTCCAAGCGGTCCCGCAGCAAACCAGCCAGCAGGTGTTCAATCGTGTGTAAACCAGCGGTTGGGATGGCGTTTTCGTTTGGTTGGACTAACCGCAAGTCGTAGTTACTAATCTTGTCGCCCTTTGGCCCTTCTTCAACCGTAATCAAACGAACGTATGGTGCCTTAACCTTAGTGTGATCCAACGTAAAACTTTCAACTTTAGCCATAATAATGATCTCCTTTAATTAATTCTTTAGTCCCAAACTTCTTCTGCAATCTTCTTAATCAGTTTTAACTTTGCCCATTCTTGATCTTCCGTTAAAATATTACCTTCTTCCGTTGATGCGAACCCACATTGGGGACTCAGGCACAGGTTTGCCAAGGGAACGTGTTCGGCCGCCTCGTGAATTCGTTTAACCACCTTTTTCTCATCCTCAAGTTCTCCTGACTTTGAAGTAACCAATCCCAAGACGATCCGGACATCCGGACGATTATTCCAAATCGTGGCCAGCGGTGAGAAGTCCCCCGCCCGGTCGGAATCATACTCCAGGAAGAATCCGTCGTAGTTAAGCTGGGCGAGGTACTTGGCCACCGGCCCGTAGCCACCAGAGAAGAGGAAAGTTGACTTGAAATTCCCCCGACAGATGTGGGTCGTCACGGTCAGGTCTGCCGGCAGGTCGGCCAGGGCACCGTTGATAACGGTCACCGCATCCTCTGCCAGCTGAACATACTTGGCATGTTCAGCTTCCTGATCAGCGGTTTCGTTGAGCTTACTGATGAGGAAGGCCCAGGTCGTATCGTCGATCTGGAGGTAGCGGCAACCCAGCTCGTAGAAGTGCTTGATGGTTTTGTTATAGGCCGTTGCCAAGTCGGCGAGGTAGTCAGCCCGCTGGTCATAAAACTCTGGCCAGTTGTCCGACCGGTTATCCCGGAAAAGCATTGTTGGTGATGGGATGGTTTGCTTAACTACCGTCCCCTCACCAGCGGCTTGCTGGGCGAACTGGAAGGCCGCGAAGAATGGGTGATCAGGGTTGTAGGCCACCTTCCCCGCTAATTCGGCGTTGTCCGTCCGGGTCTTGGCGCCGTGGAACTTATAACTCTTCTGGTAGTCATACTTGGCAACCCCCTTCAGGCCCCAAAGGAAGTCGAGGTGCCACCAGCTCCGCCGAAATTCACCATCGGTCACCGCGTGAAGGTCCACCACCTTTTCCTTATTGATCAGGTCGGTGATGCATTCGTCGGTGACCGCCTTTAAGGTGGCCTCGTCAATGTCACCTGCCTTGTACTTGGCCCGGGCCTCCTTCAACTTAGCTGGTCGTAAGAAACTGCCGACAATATCGTAATGGTATGGTGCTTGTAATTTTTCACTCATGTTCAATTCTCCCCTTCACGTCAAAATGAGAAGATGGTTAAAAGCAAAAACGTCCCTAGGAAAGACTACTGTGCCTTTCCTAGGGACGTTAGAAATTCATTAACGTGATACCACCCTAATTTGGTAGGGACTCACATCCCCACCCTCAATAGGTACACCGTATGGTAGACCTAGACTTGCTATCGGTCGTCAACCGTGGATTACTTACCGTAGCTCGCAATCACAACTTGCTCCAAGACCATCTTCGTGAGCCGCTGACTCATCACCTCTCAGCACTGGTGATTCTCTGTAAAGTCATTAGAACACTACTCATCTTTTCTAAGCGTTTCTTAATTTGATTGTCATTATTGTATAATCCACGTTAATGAATGTCAAGGGTGAAATTTAATTTTTTGAACTACGAGTATATCTGCTTAACGACTAAGAGAACCACTGCTTCAATTGCAAAACCTAAAAGTAATACTAAACTTTCCATATTAAAAAACGCTCCTTAAAAAGTCTTTGATCAAGCGGCATTCGCGAATGAGTGCTAGGTAACCGCTTTCATGATTGATTATAACACTTAATGAACATTTTTCAAAAACTCATCAATTATTAGCACCCGTGCTTTATAAAGAGCATCAGTGCCTAATTTTATTTTCTATATGAACTGCATCCGGGCGCCGATAATCTTCTCGACCGCCGGAACACCGTTTTTAACGTGGAGCGCTTTGAATGGGAAGGTCGCCCGGTAGGTGGCACTGCCGGATGGGCCCTCGTGTTTCAAGAACTCGTTAATGTCCGCGCTCTGTGCCCGCCCGGTAAGGATCCGGGTCAAAATGGCAGAGAGATTTAACCCCAGGGCCTTGGCCAAAAAGGCAATCTCCGGCAGTGGCATCGGCTGGACACCGACCTGCTTAAAACCGCCGCTCGCCTGTTTTTCAAAGATCACCTGGTAGAGGCCCGGAACCGACTGCCCCGCAATCGCGGCCATACTCTGGTCATTTAACTTCTGGTTATCGGCATTATCCAGCTCGGCCGGGTAACGGATCGCCGTTGACTCGTATTCAAGTTGGTCGACGGAAAGTAGGTTGGTGATGGTCCCCAGCGGGTAGGCATACTTGCCATCGTAGAGGAAGTTAAAGGAAACCAGCTGGTTAGAATAGTCATCCAGCATTGACAGGTCATCATCCGGAATCACCACGAGCTGGCTTTCAATTTGGTCCTTCTTAAGTGCCGCCAGAAGGTCACCGTAACTGGCGGGCACGAACAAAAACTGCGGCTGCTCAATTCGCAGGATCTGCAGGATGTTTTCCGTCGTGGCCGGCTCAATGTAGCGCTTGTCCGCCAGTGAGTAGCTCAGGGTAACTGAACTGGGGTTGGAATTGACCACTACCGTGTGGAAGTGGTCGGCCTTTAATTGGCGCATCACCATGGCGACAAAGTAGTCCCCGGCGTTACTCATCCCCAGCCGCAGGCCCCCAGTTCCGATAATCATCGCACTCGGCTGGGCCGTCTTGGTGGCCTCGTTTTCGGACTCAAGTGCGGAGTAGAAGCTCCCGGTGTGCTGGGTGAACTCCCCACCGGAGGGCTCGATCTCCTTATACTTGGTCATCAACTTGTGGTCCTCATACATCTGGTAGACCTGCTCCGGAGTCGTCTTCCACAGGCGGGCAATCAGTTGGTTGCTCAGGCCGTTATACTTGGCCTTAATCAACACCGGCTCCTTCTGCGGGTGTTCGATGATCTCTTCAATTAGCAACCGCATCCGGTTGATCTGGTCAAAGTAGAAGGGATCAATCTTCGTCATCTCGGCGAGTTCATCGACCGAATAGCCCCGCTTCATCGCCTCAATCAGGACGAAGATCCGCCCCGCAGCCGGGTGGACAAGCTTCATGACGAGTTCATCATCAGAGAGCTTCTCCTGGGCTAACAGGTGGAAATCGGTCGGTTCCTTGTAGCGGGACTCAATGGCCTTGAACAGGGCCTCAATCGGGCTGCGGCCAATCCCAAAGGCCGTCCCCACCGACTTCTTCTCAGTTGTCAGCTGCTGGTCGGCTTCGGGAACCGCATCAAAACCCCACATCGGCACCCGGGCCGCAATGTGGTCCATCGTCGGTTCGACGAGGGCGGCGTGGTTAACGTAGTCCTTACCGAGGTCAATATTACGCAGGAGCGAACCCGCGTACAGCTGGGCACAGACCTTAGCAATCGGGTACCCCGTCGACTGGGCAACAAAGGCCGTCATCCGGTCGAAGTAGGCACTGTTCTTGATCACGTAGAACTTATCATTTTCCGGGTTAAGGGCAAACTGGACGTGGTTGACCCCCACAATCCGCAGCTTGCGAGTAATCGCAAAGGCCGTGTCCCGCATGTCCTGAATTTGCCGGTCTAAGAGGGTCTGCGGCGGGTTAAAGGCAATCGAGTCACCAGCGTGAATACCGATTGGGTCCATGTCTTCAACCATCGAAAGCATCATCATTGTCCCCGACTGGTCACGCTGGACGACCACCTCAATTTCCTTAAAGCCCGCCAGGCTCTGCTGAACAAAGACCTGGTCGGCCCGCGACTGCTTTAGGCACTTCTGGACGGCCGGGGCCAACTCCCGCTGGTCATGGACAATCTGTCGGGTGCTGCTGCTCTTGGGAAGGACCGACCGGATAATGACCGGGTAACCAATCTTACGGGCCTCTTCTAGGGCGTCCTGGTAGGTATTGACGGTGACGATGGCCTTCGTCGGCGCGTCCATCGCGTGGAGAGTCCGACTAAGCAGGACCGGGTTATTGATCTGCCGGATGGTCCCTTCCGGAATGCCCAGCAGGCGGATGTTTCTTTCCTGGATAATCCCCTTGTCAAGCAGCTTCTGGGTCAGTTCGAAGGCGCGCCGGTTCCCCAAAGTTGGGAGGATCGCGTGAGGCTTGTATTGGTCAATGATGCGGATCAGGTTATCGACCTCCAGTGGGCCCACACAAGCGTGGTCAATGATGTCGCTGCTTTCCAGACTTACCGAAAAGGGATTGTCATCGACGAGGATGGTGTGGACGCCTAGTTGGTGGAATTCAGTGGCCACCTGGTAGGTTGCCGAGTCGAGTTCATCCCCGTGTTGGACATCGTTGGCCCCGGCCCCGATAATCAGGACGGAACGAACTTCTTTTGTCATTACCGTTGCGCCTCCCTCCGGGTCATGATCTCAATAAATTCATCAAATAGGCCGTTTGTCTCGTCGGGCCCAGGTGCCCCGTCCGGGAAGAACTGGACGGAAAACGCCGGGTACTGCCGGTGACGCAGGCCCTGAATACTGTTATCCAACATGTCGACATAGGTGATGAAGAGCTTGGAGCGGTCGATCGTCGTCCGGTCCACCTGGTAGCCCCCACCCTGGGTTGCGTAGACAATGTGGTCCGTCACAATCTCGTGCAGGGGGTGGTTCATCCCGTGGTGCTCAACCGGCAGGCGCTTGACCTGGGCCCCGTTCGCCATTGCAAAGAGCTCATGGCCCAGGCCAATTGCAAAGAGGGGCACCTTTTCTTCCACTTCCCGAATCATCTTCAGGACCGACGCCTTCAGTTTGTTGGGATCCCCCGGGCCGGTCGACAGGACAACCCCGTCTGGATCTAGGCGGAGGATCTCATCCGTTGTTGCCGTGTACGGCAGGACGGTGACGTTGCACTTCCGCCGGCTTAGTTGTCGCAGGACCCCGTTCTTCAGGCCGAAGTCAATAACGACAACGCTCTTCCCCACTCCCGGATTCGGGTAGGGCTTAGGCGTGGCCACCTGGGCCACCTGCTGGCTCGTCAGGACCGTGGCGTGGAGCTGGTCGAAGGCGTGGTCATCAGGGACAGGCACAATACTCCCCTTCAACGGCTTCCCGGCAGCACGGAGCTTATGAACAATGGCCCGGGTGTCAACGTTACTGATCCCTGGAATGTTCATCTGCTTTAAGTACTGGTCCAGGGTCAGCCGGCGGACGTTGTTAGTCGCCACGTTGGAGAGCGACCGGACCACAACCCCCTTGATTGTCGGGACAATTGTCTCATAGATGTTGCGCTGAATCCCGTAGCTCCCGATATTAGGTTGGGTAAAAATCAAAATCTGATTATTGTAGATTTGGTTGGTGACGATCTCCTGGTAACCAGTCATGCTGGTGTTAAAAACTACTTCGCCAAAGGTCACGGCCGGGGCGCCAAAACCATCGCCGGCAAAGATAGACCCATCTTCAAATATGAGGTATCGTGATGCCATTAATAATCCCCCTCTTGAGCAGGTTACGTTTTGCTCACTTATTCACTCTTCCAATTATATACGACTTGGTGCTTTCTGTTAATTAGAATCCGTCTTGTCCAGCTTATCCAGCATTTTCTGAAAGTAGTCGGGCAGTGGGGTCGTAAACACCATTTCTTTTCCCGTCCGGGGGTGTTTAAAGCCGAGCAGCCGGGCGTGAAGGTACTGGCCCGCCCCCGGGAGGGTCTTCCGCGGACCATACAGGGGGTCCCCAGCAAGCGGGTGGCCAATCGACTTCATGTGGACCCGGATCTGGTGGGTCCGGCCCGTCTCCAGCCGGCAGGAAACTAGCGTGTAGTGCCGGTAACGCTTCAACACCTTGAAGTGGGTAACGGCGTGCCGTCCGTCACTGACGATGGCCTGTTTCTTCCGGTCCTTTCTTGACCGCCCAATCGGCGCGTCAATGGTCCCCTGGTCGTCCTTAATGACACCATGCACCAGCGCCACGTACTCCCGCTTATTGGTTTTGGCCTTTAATTGGGCAGCCAAGGAGCGATGGGCCATGTCGTTTTTGGCCACCATCAAAAGGCCTGAGGTGTCCTTGTCAATCCGGTGAACAATCCCGGGACGAAATTCCCCATTGATTGTCGAGAGTGGGCAGTGGTGCAAGAGGGCGTTAACGAGGGTGTGATTGGGGTGCCCCGGTGCCGGGTGGACCACCATCCCCTGGGGCTTATTTACGACCACCACGTCATCGTCTTCGTAAACGATGTCGAGGGGTATATTCTCGGACTCCAGGTCAATCTTCTGGGGCTTTTCTGGCTCGATAGTCACCTCATCACCGACCGCAAGCTTGTATTTGGGCTTAACCGGGTGCCCATTAACCTTTACGTTCCCGTCACCGATCCATTTTTGAATCTGTGAGCGGGAATACTGGTTGAAGTGGTGACCCAGTTGCTTATCAATTCGCCCGGTCATCCCCTCTTCAACCACTAACCGTAAATTTTCTTCCATACTATTCCTCTTCCTCACGAATAATGATAATGACCAACCAAACGACGCCGATCGTCAGGCAGCAGTCCGCCACGTTAAAGACGGGAAAGTTCATAAACAGGGTTTCAAACATGTCAACCACGTAGCCGTGCTGGAGGCGGTCAATAAAGTTACCAACCGCTCCGGCGAGGATGAGGCTCAGTGGCCACAGGAGGCGCGGGTTGTGGCGCCAGCGATAGAACAGGTAGAGGATGACCGCTAAGGCGACCACGGTCACCACTGAAAAGAACCACTGCTGCCCTTCCAGGATACTCCACGCGGCACCGTAGTTTCGCAGGTTCGTCAGAGCAAGGACGTGGGGAATCAAGGGATGGGCGGTGTTTAAGGCCACGTTAGCAACCACCCAGTGCTTCACCAGCTGGTCGAGAGCCACCAGGACAATGGCTAGGATTAAGGAAATAACCACGGTCATGACTGGGCCCCTTCTTTTTCCTGGCGGTCAAGCAGGGCCTGGAGGCGGCGAATGGCCTTGTTCGTGAAGGTGAAGTTGAGAACCTCGCCGTTGACTGTCATTGACATCGTATGTTTAGTAAAATGGGGTTGGCGGATGTCAGCCAGTGGAATCACCAGGTAGTCCTTCTGCAGGAGGCGACTAAAGGTCATCTTGGTTGGCGTCACCACTACGGTCCGCCGCTTGATCTCTAAGAATACCAGGACAGCGAAGATGACGAACAGGACGGCCGTGATCCACTGAAAATGAGTAATTTCCAACCAGATAATCAGGCCCGCCAAGAAAATAATGAAGGTCCAGCACCAGGAAATAATGGTCCCGGTCAGGTCTGGTTGATAAAAATAACGTATTTCTTCTTCCATTTATGATTAACATCCTTCCGATGAGGTGATTTTTAATGATTAAAATTTATACTGACGCGGCAACCAAGGGTAACCCGGGGCCAACCGGCTTAGGAGTCCTAATCCTTTTCAACCACCAGCAGTACCAGCTGACGAAGACGGTCGCCAGAGCTGATAACCACAGTGGCGAGTTCGCGGCGGCCACGTTTGGCTTTCAGTACCTTTGTGACCACTTTGCTGGCGAACAAACAGTCCTATTCTACACCGATAGCCGCTTACTTAGTGACGCAATTGGCAAAAATTATACAAAACATTACCAAGCACAGCTCGCTACCCTGAACCGGTTGATTGACCACTTCCCGACCGTCGTCACCCAGTGGGTCCCCGACAGTCAAAATGCCGGTGCCCACCACCTTGCCAACCAGGCCCTGAAGAGTCTGGAATAATACCGCTATTAGTATACCAAAAGTTCCCGAAACGACCAAAAGCTGTGTCCTAAGGGTATGCGCCAAACAAAATAAGTTATACAATGAAGGTAAATTTAGTTTGGGGGAAGAACATTGAAGAAACAATCAACTACTATTATTTCAATTATCCTAATTATCATCATTGCCATTTTTGCGGTTGCTAACACGGCATCCGTGGCGGTAAACCTCCTGTTTGCCAAGTTCCAGCTGCCGTTAATTCTCTTGATTTTGGTCTGCTTCTTAATCGGGGCCCTAATCATCTACCTCCTCTCCTTCTCAAATCACTTGAAACAGGATAAGGAGCTCAAGGAGTTGCGGGCCAGCAAGGTTGACCCCAAGCAGCTGCAAAAGCTGCAGAATCAGGTCAAGGACCTGTTAAAGGAAAACGCCCGCTTGAAGGAAACCAACGCCCAGCTCAAGAAGGCCGCTGACAAGCCAGCAGGTGGCAGTCAACAAAACTAGTTACCTAATGTGAATATGAAAAGGCAAGGTGTCACAATTTATGGCACCTTGCCTTTTTTCTGAGGTTGTTACATCCAAAATGCTATTCCGTTACGCCGGTCTTGAAGATGGCGATTCCGTGAACATCATACTTTTCGTTGTTGGTCTTCTTACCACTGGCCACGTCGATGATGTACTGGATAAACTTCGCTGCCAAGTCATCCATCGATTCGTTCATCAACTGGCCGGCGTCAAAGTCGATCCAACGCGGCTTAAGGTTAGCGATATAGGAGTTGGAAGAAACCTTAACCGTTGGAACGTAGGTGGCAAATGGCGTCCCCCGTCCCGTGGTAAACAGGACCATCTGACAGTCCGCCGAAGCCTCGGCCGATGAAGAAACTAGGTCATTACCGGGTGCCTGTAGCAAGTTCAGGCCCTTAGTCTTAATCTTGTCCCCGTACTTTAAGACGTCGTTAACGGCGGACGTCCCGGACTTTTGGGTACAGCCAAGCGACTTATCTTCCAGGGTTGAGATCCCGCCAGCCTTGTTACCTGGTGACGGGTTCTCGTAAATCGGCTGGTGGAAGCGCTCGAAGTAGGCCTTAAAGTTGTTAATCAAGTTGACCGTCTTGTCAAAGGTCTTTTCGTCCTTGGCCCGGGACATCAGGATTGTCTCGGCACCAAACATTTCTGGAACTTCGGACAGGACCGTGGTCCCACCCTGAGCGGCAACAAAGTCAGAGAGCCGCCCCAAAAGCGGGTTGGCGGTTACCCCAGAGAGCCCATCAGAGCCCCCACACTTCAAACCAATCTTCAATTCACTCAGTGGTTGTGGCGTCCGCTGGTCGTCCTTGACTGCCGCGTTCAGTTCTTCCAGCATTGCTAAGCCATCAGTGATCTCATCATCACTGTCGGCGGATGACAAGAACTTGATCCGGTCCGTATCGATACTCCCGTTGGCCTCTTGAAGAGCAGCTTTCATTTGGGCCAGCTCGTCATCGTCGGCACAGCCCAGGCCACAAATCAGGACAGCCCCGGCGTTAGGTTGCAAGGCTGCGTCCACAAGGATCTTCCGTGCCCGCTTATAGTTATCCTGGGGCGTGTCAATTCCGTAAGTGTGCTTAAGGGGCACGACGTTATCGAAGTTACCGTTGTCCGGGTGCAGGGCCTTGAACTGGGTGACCAGCGGGTCAATCAGTTCACTAACCGAGCCAACAACTGGGATAATGTAGAGGTCGTTTCGGATGCCGACCTTGCCGTTTGGTCGCTTGTAACCCATGAATTTCCGGTCGTCCTTGCCGACCTTCGTTGTGATCTTAATTGGCTTGTAGCTGTATTCCAACTCACCAGAAAGGTTCGTTGCGATGTTGTGAATGTGAACATGTTCCCCACGTTTAATGTCCTGGGTTGCGTGACCGATCGGGTAACCATACTTGATGATGTCGGCACCCTTCTTGATGTCCTCCAGGGCGATCTTATGGCCCCGAGTGATGTCTTCCAGGGTGGTTACGTCACCGTGGTTGGCGGTCTTTAAAACCGTTCCCTTTGGCAGGTCCTGCAGAGCGACCGCAACGGAATCATGTTCATCCAAAATAATGAAATTATTCATTATTCATAACTCCTTTTACTTCTCATTCCGAATCCGCAGCAGTTCTTCATGGAACTTCTTGGCGTTTTCAGTTACTTGGTCGTAGTCACCATCAGCACCAGGGCCAACCAGGCTCCCACCGGCACCAACACAGAAGGCACCGGCCTTGAACCAGTCCTTCATGTTGTCCAGGGAAACCCCACCACTTGGCATGATGTTTGCCTGTGGGAATGGTCCTTGCAGTTCTGGGATCATCTTCTGGCCGGCAATGGCACCAGGGAAGATCTTGACCACGTCCGCACCAGTCATCAGGGCTGTTTGAACCTCGGTTGGCGTGAAGCAACCAGGCATGTAAGGAACAGCGTAGAGGTTGCAGAGCTTGGCAACTTCCTCGTTGTAGGACGGGCTGACAATGAACTTGGCACCCGCTACCATGGCCATCCGGGCAGTTGCGGGGTCGAGAACAGTCCCGGCACCAACAACAACTTCGGGGTCATCAGCGTATTCTTCGTTTAAGTGCTTGATCGTTACGTCAGCGTTTGGGGAGGTGAAGGCGAGTTCGATGGCCTTGACCCCACCTTTGATGCTGGCTTTGGAGATCTTGTAGGCATTTTCTTCACTCCGGCCCCGGACAACTGCCAGGATACCGGCCTTTTCAACGGCTTTCAGTGCTTCATACTTTGGTAACATAAATTCAATTTCTCCTTTTGCAATTTAATTATGATAAGTGCATTTCGTACTGGGATACCTTGGTTTCGTGGGCAGGCAAGATAATGTTGCCCTCCTTCTTCATCCAGTCAACTGGTTCACCGAGAACGTCGGGGAAGCCGTTGAACGGTTCCATGCACAGGAATGCGCAGTCTTCGTCTTCCTTCGTCCACAGGCAGACGTTCTTAAACTGACTGATGTCCATCTCGACCGCATGTGAGGTCAGTGGTGAGTATAGCTTGATACTCTTGATCCCTGGATTGCTGATAATCCGCAGGCCGGGCTTGAAGGTTTCGTAGTTCAGGGCCAGTTCATTGTTTTCAGTCAACAATTCTTCCTTACCAGTCCGGTACGGGTTAGGCGTTTTGACAATTTCGTAGTCGTTGATTGGCCCCTCGATACCGGCAAACTTAACCCGGTAGTTGTTAAACTTAGCCACCCCGTTGATTGGGACGTTAAATGCCGGGTGGGAACCGATGGAGTATGGCATCTGGCGGTCAGTGTTGTTGGTAACCGCAAAGCTCAGCGACAGGCCGGTGCTCAACAGGGTAAAGGTGATTGCCAGGGTAAAGTCAAACGGGTAGTACTTCTTGGTCGCCTCGTTAGCCTTTAATTCCAGGGTAACCGCGTTTTCGGTTTGGTAGGTGACCGTTAAGTCCTGGTCACTGACGAAACCGTGCTGCGGCATCTCATAGGTCTTGCCGTCGAGAACATACTTGTCATCGTTGGACCGACCGATTGCCGGGAACAGGACCGGGGCGTGCTTGCCCCACTCCTTACCGTTCCAAATGTAGTCAAAGTTGGCCTGCTTATTAACCAGGTGGGTTAACTGTGCTCCGTGTTCGTCAATTTCTGCACGAAAGTCAGCATTTTCAATTTTAATCATTTAAATAACTTCCTTACTATTCGGTGACCCCGATCTTGAAGATCGCAAGGCCGTGCAACCCAGCTTGTTCGTTCTTCGTTTCCTTACCACTTGCGATGGCAATGATGTCATCGATAAATTCCTTGGCGACTTCTTCAAATGGCCTGTTCAGAACCTGGCCACCATCGAAGTCAATCCAACGCTGCTTCTTACTTGCTAGTTCGGTCGTTGTGGCCACCTTCACGGATGGGACAAAGCTGGCGTAAGGGGTTGCCACCCCAGTGCTCGTCACAACTAACTGGCAGTCAACCGCTGCTTCGGCGGAGGAGTCAATCAGGTCGTTGTTCGGGGCCTCCAGGATGTTTAAGCCAGCCTTTTCAGCCTTGTGACCGTAAAACAGGGCATCGCTAACTGGGGCTTGGCCACCCTTTTGGCTCGCGTTGACGGCTGCTTCAGTAGCGGTCGTAACTCCCTTTGCAAATTCCTTTTGGCCAGGCTTCTTGACCATTTCCTGGTCAAATTCGCCGTAGTAATTCCGCATGTGGTCAAAGACCTGGTTAACCTTGGCGGCCGTGGCATCATCCCCGGCCCGCTTGGCCAAGTTAGCCTGGTTGGCAGCCATTTCCGGTAAACCGGTAATGACGGTCTTCCCACCATTGGCATCAACGACATCGGCAAGCCGGCCGAGAAGCCGGTCCGCGGTGACTGGTGCCAGAGCATCCGGTTGAACCCCTTGTAGGCCGACCGTTAATTCACTCAACGGAACCGGTTCACGGTGGTCATTAGCCGCCGCATCATTCAGTTCTTCCAGCATCTGTTGGGCATTGGCAAACTCATCCTTGACTTCCTGGGCAACCAGGAACTTCATCCGTTGCGGGTCGATACCGGCCATCTTATCAATGGTCTCCTTCATCCCGTCCATCTGGTTGTTTTCACAACCAAGGCCGAAGACAAGTACCCCACCCGCATTCGGGTGGAGGGCCGCATCACAAAGGACCTGACGAGTTTGCTCAAAGTCCTCACCCAGTTGGGAACAGCCGTATGGGTGCTTCAGCAAAACGATGTTATCAAAGGAACCGTTATCCGGGTGGACCGCCTTAAACTGTTGGACCATCACGTCCATCAGTGGGGTAATGCAGCCAACCGTTGGGACGATGAAGAGGTCGTTTCTAATGCCGACCTTGCCGTTCTTTCGCCGGTAGCCCATGAAGTTTTGCTTTGATACGTACTGGGACAAGTCCGCAACGGGGGCCTGATCGGCAACACTTGTGGTCTTATCAACCAGGTTACCTTCGTTGACGAGTGCCCCTTCAGGAACATCCGCCGTTGTCTGGCCAATTACTTGACCAAGCTTAATAACGTCTTCACCCTTGCTAATGGCTTGGGTTGCGACCTTATTGCCGGCCGGCACATCAGCCGTGAGTGTGAGCTGGTGGCCAGCAACTTCAACAGTATCTTTGGCAGTCAGGTTAGTGGTCGCAATGGCCACGTTGTCACTGCCATTTAAGATAACTAGTTTTTCCATGAAACTACTACTCCTCTGCATTAATTTCTTGGACAATTGCCCGGGTGCCCTTCTCGGCAATTTCGTTGTAGTACTTAGTTACTAAGTCTTCCAGGCCAGGGATCTTGGTCAGGTCTTCGCCCCAGAAGTCAGGGTTAGAAAGGGCTTCGTGAATAAAGTTGTCGTCGCCCTGGATCTTCTTGAAGCCGACCGTGACGTCAGCAGTATCGTTGATGTCAAACTTGGACTTACCGTTGTAGATCCACAGGTAAGCGGCCAGGGCCAGGCTCATCCGCTTTGGCAGCTTGCCGAACTTGTTGTAGTAACGCTTGTAGTTTGGCAACAGGCGGGCAGCGTATTTGGAAATACTGTTCAGGGCTAAGGCACTCAGTTCGTGCTTAACGTATGGGTTTTCAAACCGTTCTTGAATCCCCTTGGCGTAACTTTCCAGTTCATCCTTTGGAAGTGGAACAACCGGAATAATTTCCTTGTGCATTTCGTCATCAATAAACTTGTAGAAGTCCTTGTCATCCATTACTTGGCCAACGGTTTCCAGACCAGCTAAGCGGCCGATTGGGGACATTGTCGTGTGGGGACCGTTCAATATAGAAACTTTCCGGTTCCGGTATGGTTGCATGTCGTCAGTAACGACCAGGTTAATGCCGGCTTCCTTGAGTGGCAATACCTTTTCAATGTCCTTGCTACCTTCGATAACGAAGATCAGGAATGGTTCGGTCTTAACCATGTTTTGGTCCTTGTAACCCCATTCCTTCTCCAGGTCAGCAGCCCGGTCACGTGGGTAACCTGGAACGATCCGATCAACTAATGTTGAGTAGAATTCGTTGTCATTGTTGATCCAGTCAACAAAGTCTTGGCCAAGGTTCCACAGGTCAGCGTATTGCAGGATGGCCTTCTTCAGGGCATCCCCGTTGTGGTTGATCAGTTCGCAAGGGATGATGTGGAAGCCCTTCTTGCCTAATTCAAAGCGGTGGTAAAGCAGTGCCGTTAACTTAGCTGGGTAAGAACTCTTTTCACCCTTCTTAACGGCGTCCAGCGTGTCTTCAGGGACAAATTCAATCCCGGCTTCTGTCGTGTTAGAGAAAATTACTTCGATGTTGTCGTCTTCTGCTAAGGCCATGTACTTGTCGTAGTCGGTGTAAGGGTTAACCGTCCCGTTGATGGATTCGATGATTTCGTGGCTTTGAATCTTCTTACCGTTTAAAATTCCTTCGAGAAGAACAGTGTACAGGTCGTCTTGTTCGTCCAGTTCCTTAATCCGGCCAGTTGGCAGGGGTTGAACAACTTGAACGCCCCCCTTGAACAGGCCCTGCTTGTTCATCTGGTGAATCTGCCAGTCAATGAAGGCCCGTAAGAAGTTACCTTCACCAAATTGAATAACCTTGTTGGGGTACTGTGGCAATTTACGAAAACTATTATTAAGACTTTCCATCTTAGAAAACCTCCAGAATTTATTAACCAATATCTACTGCAGCCGCTTGTCTGCCGAGTCGCTGTCGCATCTGTGAGAGGATGATGTGCAAATAATCGCAAGACAAGCTCATTATTGAAGACGTAACCACCACCGTTGGAACAGCAAAGGATGGATGCGCTCTCAATCTATTTACATTATAGAATGTTAACGTGAAACATTCAATATCTTTTGGCAATTTGTTTAGAATTGATCAAGCTGGAGTAAAGAGAAAAGCCGACGGTATGCCGACTTGACCCTTCTTAGCAGTTAAAAATTATTTGTTGAGCTGGGTATTAACAGCTTCGGTATTCTTGGCAACCACGTTTGTCATTTGTTGACTAAGGCTGTGGTTGTTATTAGTAGTCGTGTAGATTGAACTAGCGCTAGCGGCCCCGGCTAATGCGATACTTGCTACGATGAAAATTGCTAAAGTCTTGATAAAATTCATTTGAAATTCTCTCCTCTCACAGATAAGTTAACATGTTATGTTAACGTGAACAATCAATGAACAGTTTGTATTCTACTATATATATTATGAGTTTCAACCCCTTTGCACTAACTTTTTGTATGTAAGGGATTTCTTTTTAAATTCCGCAAAAAAGGATCCTAACTCCTGCAAAGTCAGTCGCTAGGATCCACTATGTTAGTTATATATTTTTAATGAACAAAGACACTTAAGAGAAGGACCATCAGTAACCCGACTAGTGAGTTAACGAATTCCAGTCCGCCCCAGGTCTTGAAAGTATCCTTCATTGAAATCCCAAACGATTGTTGGAACAGCAGGAAGCCCCCATCATACATCAGGGTCATCGTGTTACTACCACAAGCGCAGGCTAGAACCATCAGTACCGGGCTAACGTGCATTGCGGTAATCATCGGTGCAACGATTCCGGCTGCGGTGATTGCGGCCACCGCCCCTTGACCGGTCAGGATCCGAATCAAAACCGTAATTAACCAGGCCAAGATAAATGGTGACACGGGCAGCTTATCAAACATGGTGACAATAATGTTACCGACGCCGGTATCAATAATAACTTCCTTCATTACACCCCCAGCAGCAATGACAAGCAGGACGTTGGAAATCCCCTTAATCGCCTTAGTTAGCTCGTCAGTAATCTCCTTTCCACTTTTGCCACGCGCATAGCCAAAGGCAACCATTGCCACAATCACGGTAATCAGCATACTTATTTCGGCACTACCGATAAAGGACATTAACTTGTACGGCATTGCCGATGGCTTAGTCAAGGACTTCACAATTGAAGAAGCAATGATAATAATCGCTGGTAGTAACGGGACCAGCAAACTAATACCAAAGCTCGGCAGCTGATCCTTCGGCATTTTTGGTGCCGGCTTCATCACATTACCAAGGGGCATCTTGTCCAGACCAGGAATGAAGCGTCGAATTAGGATTCCAGAACAAATGATTGACGGAATAATGACGACGAGTCCCCAAATATAAACCTGGGCGATATCAGCATGAAAAGCCGTTACCAATGCCATTGGACCAGGTTGTGGTGGAAAAATACTGTGCCCCATCGTTGCACCAGCAACCGTTGGAATAATCAGACGCATGTAAGGAATCTTGGCTTCCCGTGCAATACTGATAACTAGTGGTGCCGTAATAAGAAAGGCAACCTCATAAAACATTGACATCCCAAAAATCATCCCAATGATGAGCAGGGCAAATGACAAATACCTTCGTCCCATTTTTGAGACGATCGTATCCGCTATTTGCTGAGAAGCGCCTGACTGGGTCATTAGTTCCCCAACAATCGCCCCAAAGATGACAATCAGGGCTAGTGTCGATAGGACACCACCAATCCCCTTTTCAACGGTGGGGACAACTTTGGTAATTGGCACCCCCTCCGCAAACGCAATAAAAATTCCGGCAATGAGAAGTGAAATGATGTTATGTAACTTCAAGCCAACAATTAAGAAGACTAAGAGGCATATGCCGATGAAAATCCAAAGCAGCGAGACCATATCTGCGGACATGTTTTAACCACACCTTTCTATATTTATTTTTTCAATACGAAAAGAGGGGTCGGCTAAAATTTGCCGTCCCCCTCGTTATACTAGGTTAGAATTGAAACTTATTTTCGTGCTCACCAAATAGTTCGCTTGGCTTAGCATCTGGGAAGAAGTCAAAGTAATTCAGAGCGTTGTTGTAGGAAATGTCTTGGACAATCTTGCCAACGTATTCTTTGTCTTCAGGAGCCCGCCCTGCTTCGATCAGCTTACCGAAGAAGTTGCAGAGAACCCGCCGGAAGTACTCATGCCGTGGGTACGACAGGAAGCTTCGTGAGTCAGTCAGCATCCCGACGAAGTTTGGCAACAGACTCTGTTGGGCGAAGTCACGCAACTGAGTGTCCATCCCTTCAGCGGTGTCGTTAAACCACCAGGCAGCCCCGAGCTGCATCCGTTGCTTGCCGCCTTCCTGGAAGCAGCCCATCAGCGTGATCAATTGCATCCAGTCGTTAGGATTGAGGGAGTAGAAGATGATCTTTGGCAGGCCATCTTCGTCCTTCATCTTAGTGAAGAGCTGCTGGATCTGAGCAATCATGTCTGGTTGGGTCCCCATTGCGTCGAAACCGGTATCGGCCCCAATCTTATTAAACATTGGGTGGTTGATGCTCCGCAATACGTTGTTGTGGAACTGCATCGTCCAGTCATACTTCTTGTTGAGCTTCATCAGCCCTTCCATCAGCATCGTCAGGTACTGGTCACGTTCCTGATCAGTCAGCTGTTCGTTCTTGACAGCCTTGTTGACGATGTGGTCAAGCTCTTCGTCACTGGCCTCGATGAAGTGGTAAGTACTCAGGGAGTGGTCAGACAAGCGGGCACCCATGTCGTTGAAGTATTGGAAACGCTTGTCCATTGCTTTCAGGATGTCCTTGAAGGAAGTGATCTTGATTCCGGTAATCTTACCCAGTTCTTCCAGGTACTTGCCGTAACCTTCCTTATCAATGTAGATCAGGTTGTCAGGCCGCATGGCTGGCAGGGTCCGGAAGCCGTTTTCCTTTTCGTCCTTCTTTAATAACTTGTGGTAGTGGAGGTCAGAAGCGGGGTCATCAGTCGTGCAGACCGCAACCACGTGGGACTTCTTAATCAGGTTACGAGGCTTGAAGTCGTCAGTTTGGAGCATGGCATTGGCCTTCTTCCAAACTTCCGGTGCGTTCTTCCGGGTCAACGGTTCGTCAATCCCAAAGAAGCGGTGCAACTCCAGGTGGGTCCATTCATAAACTGGGTTCCCAACGGCCTTTTCAATTGTTCCCGCCCAGGCCAGGAACTTGTCATAGTCGTCCCCGTCACCGGTAATCAGTTCTTCGGGAACACCGTTGGCCCGTTCTAGGCGCCACTTGTAGTGGTCACCATACGTGCCATCATTTAACCACAGGCGCGTGATGTTTTTGTAGTTCTTGTTTTCGTAAATTTCCTTAGGTACCAGATGACAGTGGAAGTCAATGATCGGCATGTCCTTTGCATAGTCGAAGAAGAGTTTCTTGGCCCAGTCATTAGTTAACAGAAAGTTTTTATCAATAAGCGCCATTTTTCTTACCTCCAATTGCTTATCCTTAGTTGTTTGCCTTGGTTTGGTCTGGTACATTTTCAGGCCATACCTTGTCGTAAGATTCACCAGTTAATTCCTCAACAACTTCCTTGGTTTCAGGGGTAACATCGGCCTTGGAACCACCGTTTTCCAGACGGGTAATTTCGTTCTTAAGGATTTCGTGGGTATCACGGTTAAGCTTAAACTTACGTGAGATCCAGAGGGCCCAACCAATCAACAGAACAGGACCGACGAAGAAGATCAGCATGATTCCGAATTGAATGGAGTGTGGTGTCGTACCGTAGTTAAGCATTGACTTAGAGTTGAAGCCAATTACTTCAAGTAAGATACCGGCAATCCAAGAAGCGATGGCACCAGTGGACTTACGGAAGAAGGTCATAACAGCGGCGTAGATACCGGCACGGTCCTGGCGGGTCATGATCCGGTCAACATCAGGGATGAATGGGAAGACGTTCCATGGAGTGAATTCCAGGATGGCACGACCACATTGGTAGAACAGCGAGATAACAATCAGGATAACAACCGGGTTGTTAACATCAAAGATCCAGGTGACAATGTAACCAATCATCGTCAGAATAATTGTGGAGTAACCTAAGCCGTAAAGGAACCGTGGACCGTGGGTGATCATGATCCGGGTAGCAGCCAGGGTTGCCAAAATACCAACTGCGGACAAAGCTTGCAGGGTCCAAGGAAGGTCTTCCTTGGCACCGTTGATACAACAAACGATGAAGGTTGGCAGCATGGTTGAGTAGAAGTCCTTCCCAGTAAAGGAAAGCAGGTAAATTGCCAGGTGTTGACGGAAGGCCTTGTTCTTGAAGGTCGAGAAGTAATCATGAACGGTCTTCTTCATGAACTCACCCATTGATAACCGTGGTTGAGCGTTCAGCTTCTTAACGTAGTCCTCGGTCAACGGACGTTCCCAAGTGCTCCGGTAGGAAGTAAAGATTGCGATAACAAAGATAATCGTCCAGATAATACCCGTAACCAGGTAAGCGTTCGGGTTCTGAGCGTGCTTCAGAGCAGCCAGGATGAAGAATACTAAGGCCGTCCCCGTTGCGGAAATAACCATCCGGGAACCAGACAATACTGTCCGGAGGTTGTAATCGTTGGTCATTTCAGTTGGCAGGGTTTCCCAAGGAATCAGGATCATGGCAATGATCAATTCAATTGCCACGTAGACAACCAGGTAGTAAACCCAGTTAGTCGACTTGACCCAGAACAGTGGGAAGATGCAGGCAAACAGGATCCCACCAAGCAGGATGAAGAAGTGCCGCCGCCCAAACTTTTGACCAAGTTTGTTCCGGTAAAAGCCATCGGTGATTGCCCCGAAGAACAGGGAGAACAATGCATCAAAGATCCGGCCAATCCCGGTAATCGCCCCGGCCAGGGCCGGACTGATACCATTACTCATAACGAAAACGAAGATAACACCAGAGACGATGTTGTTCCAACCACCGCCCATAAGGTCGTTCATACCGAATCCAATCCCACGCCAAACGTTAATCTTCTTCGGTGTATAAACCCAACTGGTCTTTTTATGTTTATTCATAATTTCACCATTTTTCGAAGTTCATTTTTTCACAAATAATTGCTAACAAAAACCATACCCCATGGGCTAATATCATGAGATATGGTCAGGTCATGATAGAACAAGAAAATATTTTTATTGGTTATCCTTTTGAATTGCTTCCCAAAGCCCGTTCAGGTAGGTAATCCCGAGGGCCCGGTCGTACAAGCCGTAGCCAGGGCGTCCTTCTTCGCCCCAGATGTCACGGCCGTGGTCTGGACGGATGTAACCGTCAAAGTGAGTGTCGTACAGGGCCTTCATGATTTCGTACATGTCCAGTGAACCTTCAGAGGACAGGTGGGCGGATTCATGGAAGTCACCGTTGCCCATGAACTTGATGTTCCGGGCGTGAATGAATGGTGCCCGGTCCTTCTTGACGAACTCACGGATAATTGCCGGCACGTCGTTCTTCGGGTTCTCACCCAGGCTCCCGGTACAGATGGTGAAGCCGTTGTACTTAGATTCGTGCATCTGTTCAATCTTGATCATGTCTTCCCGGTTCTTGTAGATCCGCGGCAGACCGAACAGTGGCATCGGCGGGTCATCCGGGTGCATAGCCATCCGGACGTCGTACTTCTCACAGGTTGGAATGATGGCGTCTAAAAAGTACTTCAGGTTCTCACGGAGCTTCTTTTCGTCGACATCCTTGTAAGCTTCAAACAGGCGCTTAACTTCGGCCAGCCGTTCCGGTTCCCAGCCCGGCAGGACGTAACCGTTGGAGTTCTTTTCCACCGACTTGATGATTTCTTCCGGTGACCCTTCAACGTACTTGTGTTGGAAGGCCATGTCCGTTGAGCCGTCCGGCAGTGGATAGTGGAGGTCGGTCCGGACCCAGTCAAAGATCGGCATGAAGTTGTAGCAGATTACCTTGATGCCGTAAGCGGCTAGGTTTTTGATCGTTTCCTTGTAGTTTTCGATGTACTTGTCCCGGCTCGGCAGGCCAATCTTGATGTCGTCGTGAATGTTGACGGATTCGATGACTTCCAGCTTGAGACCGGCGTCTTCAACTTCCTTCTTCAGTGCGGCGATCCGTTCCTTGGGCCAAACTTCACCAACTGGTATATCAAAGAGGGCTCCAACGACTTGTGTTGTTCCTGGAATCTGACGAATATCGGACAACTTGATGGAGTCGTTGCCGTCGCCATACCAGCGAAATCCCATGTTCTTCATAAGTTACGTTTTCCTTCTTCCTTATTAATACTTACCAAACTTTTGAATGGTTGCTTGAATCGTTTCGCGAACTGCTCCCGGCTTAACAATCATCTGCTTGAAGTAGTTTTCAATCTTTTCACCCAGACCAATCTCGTACAGGTCGTTGCCAAAGATGGACTTGTTGCTGAGGATTGGTTGGAGCTTTTCGTGAACGTCTGCCCCATCGTCACCCAGCTTGATATCAGCAACGTACTTGTGAAGCTGGTCATAAAGTGGGTCCGGACTCGGCGTAAATGCATTCCCCTGGTCGTCAATGGCCATCAGGTAGCGGCACCAGCCGGCGATGATCAGTGGGATGAACTCGAGCTTAGCAGGGTCCAGCTTTGGATCGTCAACGTAGTGTTGGAGGGTCACGCCGTAACGAATACCAACCTTTTGTGACGTATCTGAAGCAATCCGTTGCGGTGTGTCCGGAATGTTCTTGTTTGGCAGCCGCTTGCTAATCAAGGTGTCGATGAATTCCTTCGGGTTGATGATCTTCGGATCCTTAACAACCGGTAAGTCTTCACCGTAGCCCAGGTTCTTAATCATCTTCAGGAGGTCTTCGTCCGCTGCTTCGGCGGCAATCGACTTGAAGCCGAGCAGGCAGCCAAAGATTGCTAGTGAAGTGTGGAGCGGGTTCAAGCAGGCGGTAACCTTCATCTGGTCGGCATCATTGACCGTTTCCCGATCAGTCATCATTACCCCGGCCTTTTCTAGTGCGGGCCGGCCATTTGGAAAGTCGTCTTCGATTACCAGGTAGTGGATTTCTTCGGTGTTACCAAATGGCGCGATGTTAGTGTGCTTTGTGGTGTGAACTAATTCGGTATCCTCAAAACCGTCCTTCTTAAGGAGTGAGGCAACATCTTCGGATGGGTTAGGAGTGATACGGTCGATCATGCTCCATGGGAAGGTCACCTTCTGCCGGTCATTCAGGTAGTCGATGAAGCCTTGGTCAACGTGACCGTTCTTTAGCCAGCCGTTAGCAATCAGCATCACCGCATCTTCAAGGCGTTGCCCGTTTTGCGAGAAGTTATCGGTACTTACCATTGCGATTGGTGCTTGGTTTGCTTTGTAACGGGCCAACAGGAGACTGGCAACAAAGGCCATGTTTGTTACCGGGTTTTCTGGACCATTAGCAATGTCGGCTTCGGTAGCCTTGGTCAGCTTCCCGTTCATGTCCTTCAGTGCGTACCCCTTCTCAGTAATTGAAAAGGTGGCAAATTGCAAGGACGGCTTTTCAAAGACTTCTTCTAGCTTTGCCCGGCCGGCCTTGTTATCGGCGCCGGCGTAAATGCTGTCGGCAACACTGGCAACCAGTTCCTTGTCAAAGGTCCCGTCGCTCTTCATCTCAACCGATAAGAAGCGGTTTTTCAGTGGGTGGTAAACCTTGTCGATTACCTCGTCATCATAAGTTTCTGCAACAATTACCCCACTCTTTATTGCCCCCTCGTTGAGTAAGTCCTGGGCGATTGTTGAGTGGAAGCACCGAAACAGGTTTCCACCACCGAAGTGGACCCAAACTGGGTTTTCCGCCGTTTCAGCAACCATTGCTGCTTGATCAAACTTTGGAACCGTAATTCCTGCTTGGTGAAATGACCCTGCATCCTTTTGATAGTCATCTAATAATTTCACCATGGAAAGTTCTCCCTTCTAAGTAATATACTAATATATCAGTTCGCTTATTATAGTAAACGCTTCCAGCTGCTTTGTCAAGAAAATCACAAACTAATTTTTAAAAAGTAATGATGGTATAATGGTGACAAACGGAGGAATGAGGAAATGAATAGCGCGCAAACAAGTAACCTAACCGGGCAAGCGTACAACATCATCATTAAAAAAATTATTAATGCGGAGTACAAGCCCGGCCAGAAGATTTCAGAAAAAAAGATTGAGGCAGACATTAATATTGGTCGGACCCCGGTACGGGAAGCCCTTTTACAGCTCCGCCAGGAAAACCTGATTAATGTCATTCCCCAATCAGGAACATATATTTCAAAGATTGACATGAAGGAAGTATTAGACGCCCGCCTTGTCCGGGCTAGTGTCGAACAACGGATCATGCGTGACGCCACAACTGTTCGTCTCACCCATGAAGAGGTTGATACCTTCAAGCAGATCCTGTCTAAGCAGTACCTGATCATGAAGGAAGATAGCTTTACCAACTTCTTAACCAGTGATGACGAGTTCCACCGCTACTTCTACGTCATCACCGACCACCTACGGATTTGGAACTGGCTTAAGCGAATCAACATCCAGTTCGACCGCTTCCGCTTTTTAAGGCTCAAAATCGAAGGCCTGTCTTGGGTTGGCCTAATTGATGAGCACAAGGCCCTCCTTGAAGCGGTCCGTGAACGTGATATCAATGAGGTTGAGCGACTGACCGCCAACCACATGCACCGGATGCTGACCGAGGAGGACAGCCTAATCAGAGCCTTCCCTAATTACTTTATCAATTACACTTTAGGCAACAAATAAAACCGGCAGCCAAGTGTGAACTTGGACTACCGGTCTCTTCTGTTTTAAACGGTTCCTTAATTACTTTTCATTCCGAATCCGCAGCAGTTCTTCGTGGAACTTCTTGGCGTTTTCAGTTACTTGGTCGTAGTCACCATCAGCACCAGGGCCAACCAGGCTCCCACCAGCACCAACACAGAAGGTCCCGGCCTTGAACCAGTCCTTCATGTTGTCCAGGGAAACCCCGCCACTTGGCATGATGTTTGCCTGTGGGAATGGTCCTTGCAGTTCTGGGATCATCTTCTGGCCGGCAATGGCACCAGGGAAGATCTTGACCACGTCCGCACCAGTCATCAGGGCTGTTTGAACTTCGGTTGGCGTGAAGCAGCCGGGCATGTAAGGAACAGTATAGAGGTTGCAGAGCTTGGCAACTTCTTCGTTGTAGGACGGGCTGACGATGAACTTGGCACCCGCTACCATGGCCATCCGGGCAGTTGCGGGGTCGAGAACAGTCCCGGCACCAACAACAACTTCGGGGTCATCAGCGTATTCTTCGTTTAAGTGCTTGATCGTAACGTCAGCGTTTGGGGAAGTGAAGGCTAATTCAATGGCCTTGACCCCACCCTTGATGCTGGCCTTAGAGATCTTGTAGGCATTTTCTTCACTCCGACCCCGGACAACTGCCAGGATACCGGCCTTTTCAACAGCTTTCAGTGCTTCATACTTTGGTAACATTGGCGAAAAACCTCTTTCCTTAGTCAAAAAATTATCTGCCAACTAATATACTAGTAGTTTAGCTGGCAGATAACAAGTCCTATTTAGTTTTTACCGGGAAACCCGGACACCGGCACCGCCGTCCATGACGGCCCGGACGTCTGCTTCCGTCGTCACGTTCAAGTCACCGAGGACGGTTAACTTGAGGACACTGGCTGCAATGGCGTAGTCAATTAGCTCCTGGTCGGCAAAGTTGTTCAAAATCCCGTGCATCAGACCGCCACCAAAGGCGTCACCACCGGCAACCCCTTCTAGGACATCAATGTCGTAAGCCGGACTCTCGGTAAACTTGCCGTCCTTTAAGACCAGGCCCATCCAGGTGGACTTGTCGACGGACTGGATGTTCCGCAGAACACTGGCCACCACCTTGACGTTTGGATAGCGCTTGGTGATTTCCTTCATGCCGTTTTCAAAGGTCGCCTTCTGTTCAATTCCGTGGGACATGTCACCGTCAAAGGCATGGATGCCGAGGGATTGTTCGAAGTCTTCATCATTGACCAGGCAAATCGTCAGGTAAGGCATGATCTTCTTCATGTAAGCCTGGGCCTCTTCTGGTGTCCACAGCTTGCCCCGGAAGTTCAGGTCACAGGCGACCTTGATGCCGTGTTCCTTACAGTATTCACAGGCACTCAGGACCGCTTGCCGTAACTCTTCAGAAAGGGCTGGCGTGATTCCGGAGAAGTAGAAGTAATCTGCCCCATCAAGCAGCTTAGCCCAGTCGTATTCGGCTGCCTTTGAGGAGGCAAAGGAGCTTCCGGCCCGGTCATAAGTGACCTTCGTCGACCGGACGCTGTGGCCCTTTTCAAAGACATACATCCCCAAGCGTGGACCACCGTAAAGGATCCGTGAGGTGTCGACCCCGTATTGACGCAGCTTGTTGCGGGCTGCCATACCGAGGACGTTTTCCGGCAGCTTGGTTACGTAACTGGCGTCGTCCCCGAACAGGCTAAGGGAGACGGCCACGTTGGCTTCTGAGCCACCGTAGTCCACGTCAAACTGGTTGGTCTGCAGGACCCGCCGCATGTGGGAAGGCTTCAGGCGCATCATCATTTCACCAAAAGTAACAATCTTTTGCATAATCAGTTCTCCTTTACTTTATGGCAGATTGCAAGAAATAACTTGAACGAATTTAATGACGTAGATTAAGCAGGAAGATCTCGATTGGTGTATGCCAATTAAGACATTTAAGTGGCCGTGAATTCAGATACCAATTAATTTGAACTAGCTTGTGATCGCTTAACGCTTCAATAGCTTGGCCTTTGGGAATAAAGCGCCGTAAAACTCGGTTACGGTTCTCATTACTGCCGCGTTCATGTGGTGAATAAGCATGGGCAAAATAAACTGGAGTACCAGTTAGCTGCTCAATTGCCTGGTAGTTAGCGAACTCTTTACCATGATCTACGGTCAGCGTCTTGAGTTTGTCTTGAAGTTGACTAACTAGTTCAAGTACGGCTTGAGTCATGGACTGACTGTCGCGACCATGGAGCCGTTTAATAATTGTCAGGCGACTCTTACGCTCCACAAAAGTGGCCACAGCTTGACCTTTACGTTTGCCAGAAAGTACGGTATCAGCTTCAAAGTGGCCGAATTCTTGGCGAGTTTCGACTTTATGAGGACGCTCCTCAATGGAGCGGCCGTGACTGAACGTACCACGCTTTTCTTTAGCACGATGACGACGAATTCCATGATCAGGCAAATCGGGTAG
>NZ_CANCWN010000005.1:0-101056 GCF_947381485.1 Limosilactobacillus avium
AAGAAGCCGGACGATGAACCAAGATTTGATTCATCGTCCGGCTTTCATTTTGGACTGAGAGTTTTTTCCCAGCCTCCCCTGCAAGTACAGATAGGCCTTCAGTGTTTGACCATACCGGTAATGGGGTGCAGCATAATCGGCAACTAAGACCAAGTGATTTTATAAATGTAAGCACCCAATAACTTCATGTATTGAAAAAGAGCGTCCTGCAAACACTTCAATCTTAATAGAGAGACTGCTTGTTGTGTTATTGAAGATTTGGTAGGTCGATTATGTACTGTCTTAATGATATATAAAATTTTGTAACTTTATTAAATATTACCGGAAGACATCTTTACTGTTGCGGTAAAGTGTTTCTTGATGATCCTCAAGCTGATTTGTATACCGAGCAGCAATAAAAAAGTAATCAGAAAGGCGATTAACGAAGATTAGGACTTCTTCGTTAATCGGCTTTTTTAATTTTAAAGCAACAATATTTCGTTCTGTCCTTCGGGTTACGGTTCGAGCGTAGTGTAGTGCAGAAGCAACTTGACTTCCACCAGGAAGAATAAATTTTTTCACTGGCTCAACTTGATCGTTGTAACTATCAATTTTCTCTTCCAACCATTTTACCGGTTTGGTACTGTCGAAAATAAATTGTTTTCGTTCCTCATTTTTAGGAGTTGCGAGGTCAGTTCCACAATCAAATAATAACTGTTGAATTTCTTCTAATTCGGAGTCTAGCATCTGTGTCTTCGGATTAAGAATTGACCGTATATAGCCCACCCACGAGTTGAGTTCATCAACGCTTCCATATGCCTCAACGCGTGGGTCAGATTTATATAAGATTTCTTTGCCGATAATTCTCGTTTGACCGCGGTCACCATTTCTTGTGTAGATTTTCATTTTTGGTACCTCCGTTTCTTAATTAGATTATCCATTATTTATACATCTGACAAGTCTAAATTTCATTAATTAGCCCTTAATAAAGCCACCATCAGTTAAAAATATTATTATTTTTGAGGTGAATTAGTGTAAAAAGGCGAAGCTTAAACTAGTATATCACTACTTAATATTGTGTTCTTCGCATGAGCTGAAGGGAATTTTGCCAAAATTAGCGTTTTTTGGCAGAATCTAAATGATTACTAGTAATATATTTACTTCTGTTTACAAGGCTATTGTCGACATTACGTGAATGTATTAACTTAATAAATAAATGGAGAAAACGTTTTCGTATAGAAATGAGCGGGTGATTTCATGAGAAATAAGGTTCATCATGGCGGGAATATTGAAAAAGTTGCGGAAGCTTTAGGGGGTTCAGTAGAAGAGATTAGGGACTTTAGTGCGAATATTAATCCCCTTGGTTTTCCTCAAGAACTACAAACGATTTTTTCCCAAGGTCCGATGATTGCAACTGTTTATCCTGACCCGACGTACGCAGCGTTAAAGCAAGCGATTGCTAATCAATTCGCTGTTAATCCTGGAGATGTTTTTGTTGGAAATGGGGCAACAGAAGTGTTGGATGAAGCCATATGTGCTGGACAGGCAAGTAATGCCCTTATTTTAGCGCCAACTTTCGGTGAATATGAACGACTATTTAAACGGCAGGGGACTAAAGTTCATTACTACCTTTTAAAAGAGGAAAATAACTTTGCTTACAAGACTGATTCGATGATTAACTTTCTGGTTGAACATCCAGAAATTACAACGATCTGTCTTACTAACCCTAATAATCCAACCGGTCAACTGGTCTCACTGTCAGAGATGCGAAAGCTAGTGGACTTTTGTAATGGACATCGCCGCTTACTAATTCTTGATGAATCCTTTATCGACTTGACGGTTAATCAGCAGTTAAGTTTTGTTAATGCGCTTCAGCCTGAGGACCATGTATATGTCATTCGTGCAGCAACTAAGTTTTTTGCAATTCCCGGACTTCGGCTAGGTTACTGTATTACTAAAAATCCAGAATTAAAGAAAAATTTGCATGCTCAGGAAGATACCTGGTCTGTTAATGGTCTTGCTGATGCTTTTGGTCGGAAAATGTTTCAAGCCCGGGACTACATTAACCGTACCCATGCTTGGTTAAACGAGCAACAACCGATACTTAAAAAGAAATTGCAGGAGTTAACGGGGATAAAGGTCTTTCCAAGTATGACAAATTTCTTCCTCTTTAAGATTGATTGTCCAAACTTACGCGAACAAATGATGCATAAATTAGTTATGATTCGGCAGTGTGATGACTATGTTGGCCTGGGTAGTGACTACTACCGGGTTGCTGTTAAGAGTGCGGAGGATAATGCCTACCTTATTTGGGCACTAAAAGAAGTAGTGGGTAGTGATAAATAATGAAGAAAATTTTAATTGCTGGGGTAACCAGTGGCTCTGGGAAAACCACCACCGTGCTTGGCATTTTAAAAGCACTACACGAAAAATACCAGATTCAATCATATAAGGTTGGCCCTGACTATATTGACACTAAATTTCATACACGGATTACAGGACGGCCAGCTCGCAACCTTGATAATTACCTTGTTCCTGATGCTCAGACCCTTCGCTACCTTTTTACAGCTGGCACTGATGGCCTTGACTTAGGAATTGTAGAAGGGGTAATGGGACTTTATGATGGCCTCGGGACGGATAAGGATGCATATTCAACAGCTAGTATTGCTAAGCAGCTTGATATTCCAGTAATCCTAGTCATTAATGCTCGGGCGACGTCGACTTCCGCGGCGGCTATCTTACAAGGCTTTCTGGATTTTGATTCAGATGTGCCAATCTGTGGGGTGATTATCAATAACGTTATGAGCGCAAATCATTATCAATTGGTTGCTGGTGCGATTAACCGTTATTTACACCTGCCTGTCTTAGGCTATTTGCCACATAATCCCAAGCTTGCCCTCCCATCTCGTCAGCTGGGTCTCGTTCCTGATGATGAGTTAGCAGGGGTTGATAAAAAGATTGCTTTAATTGCTAAGGAGGTAAAAACTCACGTTGACCTTCCTAAGCTGGTCAGCCTAGCAAAGGATACCGGTCCCGAACAGGCAGATCCATTTAATATTCCGCGCGTAAAGTTACGCCTTGGCATTGCTCAGGATGAGGCCTTTAACTTTTACTATGCAGATAATCTAAAGTTGCTGAAAAAAGCAGGAGTAACATTAGTCCCGTTTAGCCCGCTGAATGATCAGCATCTGCCCGATGTTAATGCTCTTTACTTTGGTGGCGGCTACCCGGAGGAATTTGCCGCTCAGCTTGCCGCTAATGATTCATTACGGGTGGAAATTAAGAGGTTCTCACAGCAAAATAAGCCAATCTACGCTGAATGCGGTGGCTTAATGTACCTGGGAAAGTTTTTACAAGAGGGCAATCAGCAGTACCCGATGGTAGGTATTTTTAATGGGAAGAGTGAGATGACTTCCCGGTTGCGTAAGTTCGGCTATTGCATTGCAACCTCGCGGCAAGATACTTTGATTGCAGAAAAAGGGTGCAAAGTAGTTGGGCACGAATTCCATCATTCAACTTTTGCACCACTGGATGATACGTGTCGACCGGTCCTGACAATGAAAAAGATTCGTGACCACCAGCTCGTTGATACATGGAACGGTGGTTATCAACTACGACAAACTTTTGCAAGCTATCTCCATGTTCACTTTTATCAAGACCAGCGATTATTTATAAAGTTCTTGCAGAGACTGGGAGCTGAGTATCAATGAAAATTGTAATTATGGTAGCCCTTGCTTTCGGACTGGACCTTCTCCTTGGTGACCCACATTCATGGCCACACCCGATTAAAGCGATTGGGCACCTGATTGCTTGGTTGACAAAAAAGTTTAATCAGCCGGCCTTTTCTACGAGCCGTCGGAAGCAATTAGGAGTTCTTACCTGGCTAATTACAGTTGGCGGAGCTGGCCTGATTATTGCTGGCATTATGTGGTTGGCAGCAATCAATAATTACCTTTACATGGCTGTTGGCACCTACTTGTGTTATACATGTCTGTCAGCGCGACAGCTAGCAATTGAGGCTGAAAAAATTATGAAAAGTTTACAAAACAATGATCTGCAAATGGCTCGTCACCAGGTTGGGATGATTGTTGGTCGTGATACCGATTCACTTAGTGCAGAAGAAGTTACTAAGGCAGCCATTGAAACGGTCGCAGAAAATACTAGTGATGGGGTGATTGCTCCCTTGTTTTATCTCGTAATTGGGGGACCAGTTTTAGGAATGATGTACAAAGCAATCAATACCCTAGATTCAATGATTGGATACCGCAATGAAAAATATCGAGCGTTCGGCGAATTTTCTGCAAAGGTCGATGATATTGCTAACTATTTGCCAGCTCGAATAACTTGGTTATTACTGATTATCAGTAGCTGGTTGCTTCATGACGATACCAAGGAAGCAATTGCAGTCGGTGAACGTGATTGTGAAAAGCACCTTAGTCCTAATAGCGCCTTTAGTGAAGCAGTGGTGGCGGGTGCCCTCCACCTTCAATTGGGCGGACCGCATTACTACTTTGGTCAGTTAGTAAGGAAACCGTACATTGGTAATGATCACTTAGTAATTGCGGCTAATTGGCATTTAAGGCGTACAATCACGATGCTATACATGTCATCAGTAATTGGATTGATAACGTTTGAATTAATTCGTCTACTAGTAATAGTTTGGGAGTGAAAAAATGGAAAAAGCAGGATATATTACGATTCCCCACAAGATAACAGATCGTAGTTTTCAGATAATTCAAGAAGAAATCAATCGAATTGATCCTAATTATCAATTTGACGGCCCCCTTCAAGAGGCCGTAATAAAACGGGCAATCCATACGACGGCAGACTTTGATTATTTAAAGAATTTGAAGTTTACGCACGGTGTTTTGAATAAGTTAAAGAATGTTTTAGAAAATAAGGGAACTATTTATACTGACACAACAATGGCTTTGTCGGGGATTAATAAACGCCGCCTGGATAAGCTAGGTGTGCATTACCACTGCCTAATCCGCGACCCCCGGGTAATAGCAATGGCTCAGAAAAAAGGAATTACGCGTTCGATGGCAGCAATTGAAGTTGCAGCTAGTGAAGGCACCTCGGCGAAAGTTTTTGTAGTTGGTAATGCCCCTACTGCCCTCTGTAAGATTATTGAAATGGTTAAAGCCGCGAAACTAAAGGTATCAGCAGTTATTGGTGTTCCCGTTGGCTTTGTTGAAGCGGCTGAAAGTAAGCAAGCGTTGTATGAATCAGATATTCCAGCGATTGTTGCTCTTGGTCGTAAGGGAGGCAGTAATTTAGCAGCGGCTCTTCTTAATGCAGTGATGTATAACATGGATATTGAGAAAATGGGTGATGAATATGGCCGTCACACCAAATAATGACGCTGAGGATAACTTTGTTTACTACAATGGTCGAAAGTTGCGCAAGGGCTTTACGACCGGAACTACTGCTACTGCAGCAACAGTTGCAGCAATCAGGACCCTGCTAAATCAAGAACCACAAGACACCGTAACGGTTCACGCAGCGAATGGTAAAGTAGCCATTTTTGGTGTGGAACAAACTAACTTTGATAAAAGTAAGGCTAGCTGTGCAATTAAGAAAGACGGTGGTGATGACCAAGATGCAACGGATGGGGCCCTAATATTTGCAACGGTTGAATTGCGGTCGGACAATGAAATTCACCTTGACGGTGGGGAAGGGGTTGGTCGTGTAACAAAAGCTGGTTTAGCAAATCGGCCGGGAATGCCAGCAATCAACCCGACCCCCCGTCGGGTAATCAAAGAGGCAGCTAGAAAAGAACTCGGTGCCAACCGGGGAGCAGATATTATTATTTCAGTTCCTGAAGGTAAAAGGATCGCTAAGTTGACTTATAACCCTAAACTAGGAATTGTCGGGGGAATTTCAATCTTAGGAACCAGTGGAGTTGTAACACCAATGTCCGAATCTAGTTGGAAGCATTCGATTTCAATTGAAATGAACATTCATCGTAAACGCGGTGATCAAGCACTTGTCCTTGTCCCTGGTAATTATGGTGAAGACTTTGCTAAAGATGAACTTGGTATTTCTGAAGCAAAAATTGTTCAGATGAGTAACTTTGTCGGCTATGTTCTCCATGAAGTGCAACGTCTTAAGTTTAATAAAATATTGATTGTTGGGGATCTTGGGAAAATGATTAAAGTTTCTGCTGGTATTTTCTCTACTCATAGTAAGGATGCGGATGCACGGGCAGAAGTGATGGTTGCTAACCTTGCGTTGATGGGTGGAGTCCCAACTGAATTTCTCCGTCAAATTTACGGCTGCTTGACGACAATCTCCATGATTAAACTAATTAATGAAGCAGGTTACCAAGGGGTATATCAGATAATTGTTGATAAGATTAAGCAACGGGCAGAGAAACTACTTGCCCATCGGGAACCTCATGTTACCGTTGATGCAGTTATCTTTTCCCGGGAAAGTGGCTTTCTGGCTGCTAGTAAGCCGATAGAAGAGATTAAAGGTGAGTGGCAATGATAACAGTTCTAGGAATTGGCCCTGGAGATCGTAAGCTATGTTTATTGGGGACAGAAACTTACCTTAAGCAGGCGGATACCGTGATTGGATCACCTCGTCAACTAGCCCTTTTTCCCGGGATCCCTCAAGAAAAGCAATTAAGGTTACCACGGCTCACAGCCTTGAAAGAATATTTGGTGCAAAATAAGAAGCGGTCAATCGTACTCTTAGCATCTGGGGACCCGCTATTATATGGCATCGGAACATGGGTAACCAAGAATTTCTCCAAACAGCAAATTCAAATTATTCCGGGGGTTAGTTCAATCCAATATATGTTCCATTGCCTACACTTATCAATGAACGATTGCTATTTAACAAGCAGTCATGGTCGTCAACCTGATTTTGACTTCTTACTCCGCCATGACAAAGTGGGCATGGTCACTGATACACAATTGGGGCCGTATGAAATTTCCCAGGAAATAAAGAAACGTGGTCTGCACCGGATAATCTATGTTGGTGAAAACCTGAGTTATCCAGATGAACAGATAAGCCGTTTTGATGAATCAAACGTTGAGCGTCGTGAATATGGAATGAATGTGGTGATTATTATAAATGCGTGATGAAGACTTTTTAAGGAACCGGGTACCGATGACTAAATCAGAGGTGCGGGCAATTAGCATTGATAAATTAGGATTAGGAAATAAAAGGTCTTTCCTTGATATCGGTGCTGGTACAGGAAGTGTTAGTGTCCAAGCCGCTCATGATTTTAAGAAATTAGCAGTTACCGCAATTGAAATGAACCCGGATGGAATTGACATTATTAAGCAGAATATCAAGAAGTTTAACCTGACCAATATTAATTTAGTCACAGGAACTGCTCCAATTGACATTCCTGATCAACAATATGACGCAATTTTTGTTGGTGGTAGTGGATCACAATTGGCCCGGATTATTAACTTTGCTAGTGGTCATCTACCGGTAGGGGGAACGATTGTACTGAACTTCATCCTATTTGAAAATGCAATGCAAGTAGAAAAACTGCTAGAAAAAGCTGGTTTTAAGAATATCGAAATGGTTGAGGTTGGTGTTCTTCGTTGGCACCAGCTCGGGAAAGGTCATTTCTTTAAACCCAATAATCCAACAATCATCGTTAGTGCAAATAAATAGAAAGGATTGATATAAATGGCAATTGTAAGTTTTGTAGGTGCAGGCCCTGGTGAGACGGATCTAATAACATTAAAGGGGTATAAATTATTGGCCGCCGCTGACGTTGTTATTTATGCAGGATCATTAATTAACAAGGAATTACTTAACTATTGTAAGGATGGGGCCGAACTATATGATAGCGCCAAGATGACCCTTGATGATATTGTTGATCGAATGGAAGAAGCGGTTAAGGCAGGAAAGTCAGTTGTCCGTTTACAAACTGGTGACTTTTCAATCTATGGTTCCATTCGGGAACAAATTGAAGAGATGAAAAAGCGGGGAATTAATTATCAATGCGTTCCTGGAGTTAGTTCCTTCCTCGGAGCAGCCTCGAGTATGGGGGTCGAATACACAGTCCCGGAAGTAGCCCAGAGTGTGATTATTACTCGGATGGCGGGGCGGACACCGGTACCGGAAAAAGAATCTTTAAAATCACTGGCCCAGCACCAAACTTCGATGGTGATTTTCCTTTCTGTTCAGGGCATTAAGAAAGTTGTTGCCCAACTGGAAGAAGGTGGCTACCCAGCTGATACACCAGCAGCTGTTATCTACAAGGCAACCTGGCCGGATGAAAAAGAAGTCCGGGGGACACTAGCAGATATTGCTAATAAGGTCCACGATGCTGATATTCGGCGGACCGCCCTAATCATGGTTGGAAAGTTTCTTGGGGATGAATATAACTATTCACACCTTTACGATGCCAGCTTTAGTACAATGTTTCGAAAGAAGAGTAAGTAGGGGATGAAGCGATTTGGAATTATTGCGTTAACAAGCAGTGGTGCTCATACTGCGCGACAGCTATTGACGCAACTTCAAAGTAATCAACGCCAAGTCAGCCTGTACTTACCCCAACGGCTGGCACGAGAAACGGAGAATTATTATTGTAAAGGTGACTTTACAGCAGCTATTCATCACTTATTTAAGGAATACGATTGTGTTGTTTGCATAATGGCTACCGGGATTGTTGTCCGTTCTCTAGCCGGAATAATTGTTGATAAGACCGTTGATCCAGCAGTTATTGTAATGGATGAACAGGCCAACCATGTTATTAGCCTATTATCGGGTCACGTCGGCGGAGCGAACGAATGGGCGGGGCTAATTGCTAAATTAACCGGTGCAGATCCGGTAATTACGACGGCAACTGATACAGAACACGTTCAGGCGATAGACGTTTTAGCAAAACAACTAAATGGTTGGTACCCCAACTTTAAAGAAAATACTAAGGCTTTAAACCGTTTGTTGGCGGAAAATAAACCGGTTGAATTGTATATTGAACCGTATTTAAAACGGTATGTTAATTCATTAAGCGGCTTTACGGTCCTTAATGAAATTACCACTCATCAGGAGGGGGTACCTTTAGTAATTGTTTCCGATCGGGGAAACTTTACGAAGATTCCAGAGGCAATTCAAATTATTCCCCGGGTTAATGTTCTTGGCATTGGCTGCCGAAAGGATATTACTAACGAAATGATGCAACAGGCGTTTGAAGAATTTACCCGGCAACATGACTTGTTGTGGTCTTCAATCAGTCAAGTGGTGTCAATTGATATTAAACGAACGGAAGGTGCAATCCAATATATTGCGCAAACAATTGGTGCGGACCTTGAATTTTTTACAGCAAGACAGCTATTCCCGGCCAGTAAGCACTATCCAAGCTCACTATTTGTTTTGAAAACTGTTGGTGTAGGTAATGTTGCGTGTGCAGCAGCTGATTTTGCCAGTGGTGAACGGGTAGTAACTGAACGATACGCAAATCATGAAATTACGATGGCATTAAGCCGGCGACATGAAATCTAGGAGGAAAGCAAATGTTATACATAGTTGGACTTGGACCAGGATCCAAAGAGTTAATGACAGAAGAAGCACGTCAAGTAATCGAAAATACCCATACAATTGTCGGATACGTTACATATATTCACTTAATTGAAGACATGCTTGAGGGAAAAGAGCTTGTTGTAACAGGGATGCGTGGTGAAATTGACCGCTGTAAAAAGGCTCTTGAAATTGCGGCTAGCGGTAAAGACGTTGCCATCATTTCAAGTGGGGATGCCGGAATCTACGGAATGGCAGGTTTAATCCTCGAACTAGCGGGTAAGATGGACCAACATATTGATGTCAAAGTAATCCCTGGTGTAACGGCAAGTATCGCTGCTGCAGCCCACCTTGGTGCACCATTAATGAATGATTTTTGCCATATCAGTTTAAGTGACCTGATGACCCCGTGGGATGTGATTACTAAGCGAATAGATGCTGCCGCCAAGGCTGACTTTGTTATCTGTTTGTATAACCCTCGCAGTAAAGGTCGTCCCCATCACCTGCGGAAAGCCTTGGATATTATCTTAAAGTATAAATCACCCGATACCGTTGTCGGAGTCGGTAAAGATGTTGCCCGGCCTAAGGAAATTGATAAGGTGACAACAATTAAAGACTTAGATGAAACAGAAATTAATATGACATCAATCGTAATTGTTGGTAATAAGAATACTTACGTTCAAGACGGCCGGATGATTACTCCGCGAGGGTACACGCTATGATTTTACTGCTAGGTGGAACCAGCGAAAGTCTCGCAGTTGCAGATTGTTTAGCAAAAAATAGGTTGTCCTTTATCGTTTCTGTCGTTAGCGACTACGGGGTCGAATTAGCGAGTGCGCATGCAAAACGGGTGGTTAAAGTAACCTTTACAGAAGCAAATTTTACGCAGTTCTGTCTTGCCCACCAAGTTAACTTCATCATTGACGCTACTCATCCTTTTGCCCGAGTTATTTCACAGTTGGCAATTAACGAAGCCGCCAAACTGGGTATCCCTTATCTACGTTTTGAACGCCAAAATATTTATCGTGCTGACGCTTCACTGAAGATGGTTGATTCGCTTGAGGAAGCTTGCCGGTATTTAAAACATCTTGAAGGCGTAATTTATCTTTCAACAGGTAGTAAAACAGCTCCTGATTACGCAGCAAGGCTAGGAGTTAAGCAGTTACATATCCGTGCCTTACCAACGACACGGGTAATGGAAAAACTGACGTCGGCAGGCTTTGTTGCCGCTCAAATCGATGCAATTCAAGGCCCTTTTTCCACTGATTTAAACGTTGCATTGTTCAAGCACGCAACAGCAAAAGTCGTAGTAACTAAAGAAAGTGGTCGACAGGGTGGCATTCAAGAAAAAATCGCGGCTTGCCAACAGTTAGGAATTCCCTGCGTTATTATTCGTCGGCCTCACTTAAACTATCCGCAGAAAGTTGAAAAGATTGATGAGCTGCAAGCATATTTGGAGGAACACAATGAATGGTAGAGTAACACTTCTGGGTGCAGGTCCAGGAGATCCAGAATTATTAACCTTGATTGGGAAACGGCGGTTAGCTGAAGCAGATGTAGTTTTGTATGACCGCCTAGTCGACCCCTCCTTATTAGCATTCACTAATAGTCAAGTGAAATTGGTTGATGTCGGTAAGCTTCCCCAACATCATAAGGTTAAGCAGACACGAATTAACCAATTGCTAGTCAATTATGCCAGAGTAGGTAAAAAAGTTGTTCGACTTAAAGCCGGCGATCCCTATGTCTTTGGGCGGGGTGGTGAAGAAGCTCAAGTCTTGGAACAAGAAGGGGTAGACTTTGAAGTGATACCTGGAATTACTAGTGCGATCGCAGGTTTAGCGGCAGTTGGTATTCCAATCACCCACCGTGACTTTGCTTCTAGTTTCCATGTCATCACTGGACACCATAAAAAAAACGGTCAAAAGCAGCTAGACTGGGAAAATATTGCCCAACAAGAAGGAACTATTGTCTTTTTAATGGGGATGGCCCAGCTGCCCAAGATTTGTACGGCGCTGATAAAGCATGGCAAGGATAAGAAAACTCCAGTAGCGAT
The DNA here is from genome assembly GCF_947381485.1 of Limosilactobacillus avium. Taxonomy (NCBI): domain Bacteria; kingdom Bacillati; phylum Bacillota; class Bacilli; order Lactobacillales; family Lactobacillaceae; genus Limosilactobacillus; species Limosilactobacillus avium. The sequence goes on from NZ_CANCWN010000005.1 coordinate 11,522, forward strand.
TATTCAGTGGGCAACACAATGGCGGCAAAAAATGGTTATCGGGGATTTAACGAATATTAACGAATTAGTTAAAGAGCACCAGCTTTCTTCACCGGCTTTGATTGTTGTTGGCGAGGTGGTTACTTTAAGCAAACAGCTGAATATTCACCGTCCGCTACAAGGATTGCATGTTTTGCTCCCGTATAGTAAGCAGCATAGGTTATTTAATCAGCTTGTCGATCGCGGGGCAACTGCTGATTTCTACCAGCGTGCGGTTAAAGTGCCACAGGAGGTTAATATTTCGGCCGTGGAAAATGCTAAATTAATTGTTATTGATAGTGTTGCAGCAGCGCACCGGTTAATTACTATCCTGACTGCTAATGGTAGCGACTTACGGACCTTAGCTGGAAAGACAATCGTTGCCCTAAACCATGCCGTTGCCCATCATTTACGAACTATAGGGCTAATTGCTGATGGGACGTTGCCTGACGTTAATCTACCTGCTGACTATGTCGAAGTTGGTGGCGAAAAACCACAGACAAGTGCTGGGACTTTCCTTAGTCTTTACCAAAAGGTTAGTCGATGTGATTCACTGCCATTTGAATTGGGGGAGTTTAACGCAGTTATTTTTCCAAGTATGGATAGTTTAGCTGACTTTGCCCAATTGCTAACGCCTAAACAAGAACACCAGTTGATGACAATTAAGGCGTTCGTAATGGGACCCAAAATTTCCCAAGTTGCTAACCAGCTAACCTTTCAAAAGGTAATTGAGTGTCAACCAAGTATTGACGAGACAGTCAAAAGGATAGAGGAGGAATTTGGGCGTGACTAAAAAAGCAATTTTAGCAGTCAGTTTTGGAACCACTTTTCCAAAGACTCGGGAAAAAACAATTGGAGCAACGGAAAGGGCGTTAAAAAAGGCCTTTCCTGCTTATGATGTTTTCCGTGCGTTTACTTCCCGGATTGTGCGCGCACGGGTTGCCAAAAATGAGGGGCAGGTATTTGATGACCCGGCAACGGCACTGGACAGGCTTAGCAACCAGGGATACGGGGAAGTGATTGTTCAATCCTTCCATATCATTCCAGGAATTGAGTATGGACAGTTAAAACAGGTTGTTAATACCTACCAGAGTAAATTTAAAAAGCTTAAGCTAAGTCAACCGCTTTTAGATACATTTGACGATTTCCAAATGCTTACTCACTTTATGGAAAAACAAAGTGCTTCTCTGCCAGCGGGGGAAGCAATCTTATGGATGGGACACGGGACAGCGCATAGTTCATTTACTACGTACGCCTGTTTGGACCATATGTTAGCGGGAACAAAAAGCTATGTTGGGGCAGTTGAAAGCTACCCTGACATTACCGATGAACTTACCCGCCTCAAACATGCTCAAATAAAAAAAGTTTATTTACAGCCATTGATGATGGTCGCTGGTAATCATGCCCATAATGATATGGCCTCTGATAACCCGCACTCGTGGAAGAGTATTGTTGATGCTAACAACATTGATGCTCAGCCACGTCTTAAAGGATTGGGAGAGTATCCAGAAATTCAACAGTTATTTATTGAAAAACTAAGTAAATTAATTTAAAGGAGGGGAAAACTGATGGCTAGTTTTTATGGAATTGGTGTCGGACCGGGTGATAGTAAGCTGCTAACGGTCAAAGCGGTTGACACAATCAAACAGCTTGATGTCTTATACACTCCACAAGCACATAGGAGTAGTAAAAGTGTTGCCGAAAGAATTGCCTCCCCATACCTAACAGCTGATTTAGTAATTAAGCGCCGTCACTTTCCGATGGTAAACGACTGGTCAGCTAAGGTAACGTGCTGGCGAAAAATTGCTGATGAAATTAAGGCTGATGTTCAAAACGGCCAAAATGTTGGCTTTCTGACACTTGGTGATCCCTCTGTCTATAGCACATTTAGCTATATTGCTAATATGCTGAAAGAGGAGATTAACGTCCAAACAATTGCTGGGGTCTCCGCTTTTAGTCAAATTGCGGCAAGCTTGTCTCTCCCCCTAATGCTTGATGAAGAATCATTGGAAGTCATTCCGGCAACTGCTGAGAAAGAAAAACTTACCCAGGTAATTGACCTGAACGATAACGTGGTAATTATGAAAATTGCTACTAATTTTAAGACTGTTTACCAAATCCTTCAGAAAAGGGGCCTGCTTGAAAAGACAGTCGTTGTCGAAAATGCGTCAATGGCAGAACAGCATATAAAGCGATTAGCTGACTATTCAGCTAACGATAAATTACCGTACTTTACAACAGCTTTATTAAAGAAGAAAGAAAATTAACAATGGAATGGATAAAAAAATATCGTAAGTTTTTAATGTTCCTGATGATTGGCTTTGGGTATGCAAGCGCTTATCCGGTGACTGCCCACGCAATGCATATTATGGAAGGGATGCTCCCGCCAAAGTGGTGTATCTTCTGGTTCGCTGTTTCGGCCCCGTTTTTTATTTATGGGCTTTACCGGCTGTACAAGATTGTTAATTCTGATGTGCCCAATGCCAAAGTTATGCTGGCACTATGTGGGGCGTTTGTGTTTGTACTTTCATCACTAAAGCTCCCTTCAGTCACCGGTTCCTGCTCTCACCCTACTGGTGTTGGCCTTGGTACTGTTATGTTTGGACCAGGCGTAATGTCTGTATTAGGGGTAATTGTTCTTTTGTTCCAAGCACTGCTTCTTGCTCATGGTGGATTGACGACATTAGGAGCAAATGAATTCTCAATGACAATTGTTGGGCCAATTATTGGCTTTGTAGTTTGGAAACTGTGCCGGGTAATGAAGATTAGTCGGTCGATATCCCTTTTCCTTTGCGCGATGTTTGCTGACTGGTCAACCTATGTGACAACAGCTTTTCAATTAGCAGTTGTTTTTCCTGATCCTAACGGTGGCGTTGGGGCAGCGCTGATTAAGTTTTTAGTAATCTATGCAGTCACTCAAATCCCATTAGCCATTGCTGAAGGGCTACTAACAGTTATTGTATATAACTTAGTAATTAGTAATGATCTTTGGAAGGAGTCAGCATTGCAATGAAGAAACGGACGAAGACTAATATTACTTTACTAATTTGTGTAATCCTCCTTGTTCTAATTCCGTTTATTTTTGTTAAAGGCCAGTATGGTGGTAGTGATGACCAGGGGACAGAACAGATTAAAAAGTTTGACCCAAGCTACAAGGTATGGGCAAAGCCTATCTGGACACCGCCGTCGGGTGAAATCGAGAGCCTACTTTTTACCGTCCAGGGGTCACTTGGTACGGGAATTATTTGTTATTTCATTGGCGCTGCGCATGGTAAGAAAAAGGCCCTTGAAGAGAAAGAAAAGACGGAAAAAGTACCAAAATAGGTTTAATAGAGAGGTGACAATTAGTGTTAAGTATTGATAAATACGCGTATGAGAACCGAATCGTCACCTGGTCACCAAAATTAAAAGCGTTATTGTGGCTACTTGGGATTGCCCTGGCTTTTCAACCTTTGCAGTGGTTAAAAGCAGCTACCCTTGTCCTGGTAGCAGCAGCAACAGTTTATTTGACGAAAGTTTCACTTAAACGTTATATCAGTTGGTTTTATGCTATTATTCCGTTTGTTTTGTTGAGTATTATTGGGATTGTTGTAACTATTTCTGGAAACAGGGGGTCAATAATTTGGCCGATTAAAATTGGCAATGTGTACTTAGGAATGGCACGAGTGATGATACCACAGGCTAGCCGAATGGCTCTACAGTGTATGACGGCGATTGTTTGTACCTATTGGTTTGCACTAACAACGCCCTTCATTCAGATCTTGCAGGTGTTAAAAGCTACCCACTTGCCACGGGTAATGATTGAAGTCACGATGCTGATGTACCGGTTCATATTTATTTTTATTGATGCCTTCGAACAAATTCATCGGGCGCAGAAATTACGTTTTGGTTATGATACATTTGGCCTCATGATTCATTCATCTGGAATTCTTACAAAGATGCTGTTCGAACAGGTAATTGTGAATTATGAAATGATGACAAAGGCGTTGGATGCCAAGCTATATAATGGCGAGTTTTATATCTAGGAGGGAGTGCGTTGATTGAATTAAAACACCTTAGTTTTAGTTATGATGACAAGCATAAGATCCTCGATGATATTTCATTGAAGCTTGGTGGTGACGACCGACGAGTGATCGGCATCATGGGACACAACGGTGCAGGTAAGTCAACGCTCTTCTTAAACCTTGTTGGGGAACTAAGACCGACTGCCGGCCAAATTCTAGTCGATGGTCAGCCTATAAAGTACTCTAAACGGGGTCTGCGTAATCTTCGGCGAAAGGTCGGAATTGTTTTTCAAAACTCTGATCAGCAGATCTTTTATTCGGTAGTTAAAGATGACGTCGCCTTTGCCCTCCATAACTTAAAGCTTCCAACAAGTGAAATTAATGAACGGGTTACCCGGGTTCTAAAGGAATTAGATATTTTCCCACTCAGAGACCGGCCAATCCAATACCTCAGTGGTGGTCAGAAGAAACGGGTTGCCCTTGCTGGAATTATGGTGATTGGCTCAGAGTGGATTCTGCTTGATGAACCGACTTCCGGTCTTGATCCGGATGGCCAGCAACGGATGAAAGATCTTATTCAAAAGTTGGTCGCTAACGGGCAACGGATTATCCTTTCTAGTCACGATATGGATTTTATGTATGAAGTTTGTGACTACCTTTACCTTCTTGGCAAGGGAAAAATCTTAGCGGAGGGGACGAAGCAAGAGGCCTTTAACGATGAGCATTTGTTAAAGGCAAATAAATTAGCTCAGCCATGGCTTGTAAAGATTCATCAAAAGCTGGGCCTACCCCTATATGGGAGTGAGCAGGAACTATTTGCAAATGCCGTAAATAAACATATTGATTAGGAAGATTGGGGGAGTGGGAACTCCCGTACATATATATCCGGGGAGGAATAAATCATGGTAGTGCAATCAGTAATGTTTCAAGGAACCGCATCGGATTCTGGAAAAAGCTGGATGGCTGCAGCGGTTTGCCGACTTTTGACAAATCAAGGGAAAAAGGTTGCACCGTTTAAATCACAAAACATGGCCCTAAACTCGTTTATCACGGATCAAGGTGATGAGATGGGGCGGGCACAGGTTTACCAGGCGGAGGCAGCCCGGGTGAAACCAGACGTTAGAATGAATCCAATCCTGCTAAAACCCTCAACTGATCAAGATTCGCAAGTGATAGTAATGGGGAAAGTACTAGCCGATATGGACGCAGCTAGTTATTATAAGTTTAAGCCTCAACTAATTCCAGATATAAAGAAAGCTTACCAAGGACTTGCCATTGAGAATGATGCCATTATTTTAGAGGGAGCAGGAAGCCCAGCGGAGATTAACTTAAATGAAAATGATATTGTAAATATGGGAATGGCGCGAATGGCTGCTGCGCCGGTGATCCTTGTTGCCGATATCGACAAGGGAGGTGTCTTTGCATCCATTTATGGCACCATCAAATTACTGGCAAAGGAAGACCAGCAACGAATCAAGGGAATTATTATTAACAAGTTTCGTGGTGATAAGACGCTCTTGGAGCCGGGGAACAAGATGATTGAAAAGCTGACCGGTGTTCCTGTTATTGGGGTGTTACCGATGAGTGACGTCGATATTGATGAGGAAGATAGTGTTTCGCTAGTAAGAAAGCCGCGGCAAAAGAACCCGGCTAAGGCCCTTGATGTTGCGGTTGTTGACCTTAACAAAATCTCGAATTTTACTGATATCCATAGTCTAAAAATTCAGCCGGACGTGTCTGTTCGCTACGTTCTCAAGGCAGAAGAACTTGGTACCCCAGACTTATTAATCCTCCCTGGTAGTAAAAATACAAACGAGGATCTCGCCTCTTTGAAAAGAAACGGTTTGGCTAAAGCGATTATACATGCCCATGCTGACGGGAGTGTAGTGATCGGCATTTGCGGTGGTTACCAAATTCTGGGTCGGACGCTTCGTGATCCCAATGGAATTGAATCACCAATCAAGGAGCAGACAGGGCTGGGCCTCCTTGATACAGAAACCATTTTCAACGAGCGAAAAACTACAACCCAGGCAACCGCTAAACGCAAGAATTATGTTCTTAAGGGCTATGAAATCCATATGGGAGCAACGAAACTCGGTCCGAATACAACACCATTTTCAATTATTCAAGAAACTAATGGCGAAGCAGAGCAGCGGGAAGACGGGGCAGTTAACGCTGACGAAACAGTTATCGGAACTTACCTTCACGGAATCTTTGATAATCCTTATTGGACACGCCACCTCTTAAATCGGCTTCGGGTTGCTAAGGGGTTAGCACCATTAGTTAATACCATGGTTTCTATCAGTGAGTATAAAGATCAACAGTATGAAAAACTTGCGAAACTATTTGAAGAAAATGTTGATATGAAGAAGTTTAGTCAGATTCTACAGGATTCAACAAGGGATGATTAAAATGATGAAGGCACCATATCCGATTATCTTAAACCTTGACCGTAAAAGGGTAGCGGTAATTGGTGGCGGTAAGGTTGCTCGTCGTAAAATTAAAAAAATAGTTGCGGCTGGTGTAAGACCAACCGTTATCAGTCCGATGATTATTGATGATATTGACCCTTCACAGATTGACTGGGTTAAAGATAGCTATCACCGTAAATATGTGGAGAAAATGGATATTATTATTGCCTGCACTAATGATAAAGCAGTGAATAACCAGGTGAAGGCAGAAGCAACTCACTTTCAACTAGTAAATAATACAAGTGATAAGACTAATTCCGATTTCTATAACCTGGCGACGCTTAGTTCAGATGACATGTTTATCAGCGTTTCAACAGTGGGGCGGTCTCCACGCTTTGCTAAAAAAGTAAAAAACGAGATTAAAGAATGTGTCAGCAAAAAGTTTAATAAGGAGTTTGACTAGGAATGTACTTGATGTGTGTAAGCTTGAATTATCATCAACTACCAATTGAATTACGGGAAAAATTCTCGTTCTCAGCTGCAGAAATTTCCCGGGCGGATAAACTTTTAAATGGTGAAAAAAGCATTCTAGAGAACCTATTAATCTCAACTTGTAATCGAACAGAAGTATACGCAGTGGTTGATCAAATTCATACAGGCCGCTACTATATCAAACGATTTTTGGCGGAATGGTTTCACTACACAGTTGATGATTTTAGTCAGTATGTCTCAATTAGCACTAAGGAAGTAGCGGTTGAACATCTTTTTCGGGTAATTACCGGTCTAGATTCACTAATTAAGGGTGAGCCGCAGATCCTTGGGCAAATGAAGGTTGCCTTTCAAGTTGCAACCGATCAAAAAACAACGGGAGTGATCCTTAATCACTTGTTCCAGCAGGCGATTACGTTTTCCAAACGAATGCATACAAAATACCGCGTAAGTGAACTTGCCCAGTCGTCAGGCCAGGCAGGACTACACCAAATCAAGACAGCTTTTGGGACCTTAAACGGTAAAACCTTAGCCGTTATTGGGATGGGGCATATCGGCAAGCACACTGCTTATAATGCAAGTAACATGGGGTTTAGTAAGGTTCTCCTCTTGAACCGGACCGATGAAAGGGCCGCAACGATTGCGGATAAATTACAAGGTGTGGTTGAGTCGCGCCCCTTTAACCAACTTGCGGATGTTGTAGAAAGTGTTGATGCTGCAGTTTTTGCTACAGCGGTGAAGCACCCCCTGTACCGAGCTAACGCAAAGACACGGGCAATCATTGTCGACTTAGGAGTTCCACGAAACGTGGCGGTTTCCGCAGGTAGTGAAGCTAAATACTATGACATTGATAGTCTACATTCAATTCTGGATGCAAATAACGAAAAGAAAAAACAAATGCTAACGAAAATAGCTGCGGAGGTTCCCACCGAAGTTCATGATTTTTATATTTGGGAAAAACAACTTCACATTGTGCCGGTGATCCGAGGCTTACGTGAGCATTCGTTGAAGATTGAAGCGGAAGCTTATGATAGCCTGTTACGTAAACTACCTGAATTGGACGCTCATGAGCGTAAAATTATCAGTAAGCACATGAAGAGTATTATAAACCAAATGATTAAGGGACCGATTAAGGAGATTAAGGAGCTTTCGGTGACGCCGAGGGCAACGGATGATATTGACTTCTTCTGTAAGATTTTTGGAATGGACAACTTAAAGGTGGAGAATCAAAAAGATGAGAAGTAAGGTAATTGTTGGTAGTCGTAAAAGTAAACTTGCGATGGCTCAGACAAAGTTAGTTATTGCAGCATTAGAAAAGTTTTTTCCGACTACCATTTTTGAAATAAGAAATGTCGTTACGGAGGGGGACCGAAACCGTCAGGCTAGCCTTGCCAAAATTGGTGGGAAGGGTGTCTTCGTAAAGGAAATTGAAGATGAGCTTGAAAACCAGACGATTGATTTTGCAGTTCACAGTTTAAAAGACGTTATGCCAACTTTACCAGCGGACCTTACCTTGGGAGCGTTTCCTAAGCGGGAGTCACCATTTGATTGCTTAATTAGCCATGCTAAGTTCAGCCAACTTACTGACCTTCCCCAAGGTGCCCGGATTGGAACTAATAGTTTGCGCCGGCAGGGACAATTACTGAGCATTCGTCCCGACTTAAAAATCATACCAATTAGGGGTAATATAGATACTAGGTTAAAGAAAATAGACAGTGAAAACCTTGAGGGTATAATTTTAGCTAACGCTGGATTAAGTCGGCTAAAAGTTGACCTTAGTGGTTATTATGTTCTGGATTTGAAGGACGTAATTGTGCCAGCGGTTGGTCAAGGATGTCTTGCTATCGAATGCCGAAAGGCTGATCAAAAAATTTGCCAAATGCTTGACCAAATTAATGATCCTCAGTCTGAACAATGTATTCATATTGAACGAGAATTTATGCGTGAGCTCGGTGGAAGCTGTAATTTTCCAATTGGTGGTTATGCCTATGCCAAAGAGGGCAAGCTATTTTTTAATGGTTTAATTGCTTCACCAAGCGGGGAACACGTAATTAAAGCGGAAAGAGTTCCTGCCAATAACCCTGGAGTTGGCAAGCGGGTTGCTGATCAGTTATTGGCAAGAGATAAATTTGGAATTATTGAAGGAGATTAGGAATATGTTGCAATTTGATCGTCACCGTCGTTTAAGAACGAGCGCTGCTATGCGTGATTTAGTAAGGGAGACACATTTAAATAAGGATGACTTAATTATGCCCGTCTTTGTCGATGCCACGATTGAGGATCGGGAAGAAATTCCTTCGATGCCGGGGATTTACCGTTACAGTGTTAATTCAATTCTTGATGAGATTAAGGACATCGTTAACCTAGGAATTAAGTCAATTATTATCTTTGGGGTTCCTGATAAGAAGGACAAATACGGAACTGGTGCTTGGGAGGACAACGGAATCGTCCAGCAAGCGATCCGCCTGATTAAGAAGACTTACCCTGACTTAATCGTAATTGCTGATACTTGTCTGTGTGAATACACAAGTACCGGTCACTGCGGGATTCTTCGTGACGGTGTTGTGTTGAATGATGAATCCTTAAAATACCTTACTAAGACTGCGGTCAGTCAAGTAAAGGCAGGTGCGGACATTATTGCACCATCGAATGCAATGGATGGTTATGTTGCAGCTATCCGACACGGTCTAGACGAAGCGGGATACAAAAACACTCCAATCATGTCATATGCTGTTAAGTTTGCTTCTTCATTCTATGGTCCGTTCCGGGATGCCGCTGATGGCTCACCAAAGGAGGGGCCTAAAGATCGGAAGACCTACCAAATGGATCCAGCTAACCGCTTGGAGGCCTTGCGGGAAGTTGCTAGTGATGAAAAAGAGGGTGCTGACTTTGTAATGGTTAAGCCAGCGATGGCCTTCCTTGACGTGATGCGGGAAGTTCGTAACCATACGCTTTTACCGTTGGTTGCTTATAATGTATCTGGTGAATATGCGATGATCAAGGCGGCTGCAGCAAATGGGTGGATTAATGAAGAGCAGATTGTTTATGAAACCCTTGTTGGAATGAAGCGGGCAGGTGCTGACCTGATCATTACCTACTTTGCAAAAGATGTCGCAAAGAAGCTTTAATTGATAGGTGGTTTTACTTTTGACTTTAAATAACGCAAAATCAAAGGCGGCGTTTAAAGAAGCGCAGCAATACATGCCAGGTGGTGTTAATAGTCCAGTGCGGGCGTTTAAGAACGTTGGCGGGGATCCATTATTCATTGACCATGGCAAGAATGAATATATTTATGATATTGATGGTAATAAGTACATTGACTATGTTTTATCATGGGGGCCGCTGATTCTTGGACATGCTGATGACCATGTTGTTGCTGAACTGGATAAAGCCGTTGCTAAGGGAACGAGTTATGGTGCTCCAACCCTCCAAGAGACAAAATTAGCTAAGATTGTTAATCAGATTATGCCATCAATTGAAATGATTCGAATGGTTTCTTCAGGGACCGAAGCAACGATGAGCGCTATTCGGCTCGCCCGAGGTTACACCCACCGGGAAAAGATTGTTAAGTTTATCGGTAACTACCACGGTCACAGTGATTCACTATTGGTTGATGCGGGCTCTGGTCTTGCAACATTTGGTATTAATACGTCACCAGGTGTCCCAGATGATCTTGCTTATGATACACTGACGGTAGCCTATAATGACGTGGCTGGGGTTAAGAAACTTTTCGCTGAGCATGGGGATGAAATTGCTTGTGCCATTGTTGAACCTGTTGCTGGTAACATGGGGGTAATTCCTGGGACCCAAGAATTTCTGCAAACGCTTCGTGATGTTACTAAGAGGCATGGTGCTCTCCTAATCTTTGATGAAGTTATGTCTGGTTTCCGGGCCGCATACCATGGTGTCCAGAGTTTGGTTAACATCACACCTGACTTAACAACGCTTGGGAAGGTTATCGGTGGCGGCTTACCAGTTGGGGCCTTTGGTGGCCGGCGTGACATTATGGAAAATATCACCCCTGCCGGTAATATTTACCATGCTGGAACGCTTTCTGGTAACCCATTAGCAATGACTGGTGGTATTAGTACTTTAGAACAGCTGACATCTGAAGACTATAGCAAGATGGATAAGCGAGTAACTGCTTTGACTGATGGTATCAAGGCCGCTGCAGATAAGTACGGGGTACCAATGACTGTCCACCACGTTGGAACAATGTGGAGCTACTTCTATAATGATAACCCAATCAATAATTTTGATGATGTTAAGGCATGTGACCAGCAGCTCTTTGAAAAGTGCTTCTGGAAGTTACTTGAAAATGGCGTTTATGTTGCACCATCGCAATTTGAGACTAACTTTATCTCAACAAAGCACACAGACGAGGACATTGAAAAAACAATCGCGGCATTTGATGCAGCATTTAAAGCAGCAACCAATAATTAGAATTCACAAAGGCTGGGGCAATAACTTGTCACGGCCTTTTTTAGAAGGTGAAGTAATGAAAAATGATAATCTGACACTTGTCCTTGGCGGTGCGAAGAGTGGAAAGTCTGAGTTTGCTGAGAGCTTGTACTCTCGTGACCAACGTGTTTGCTATATTGCAACCGGGGTGGTCAAAAATCCTGACGGAGAGATGCAGTTGCGAATTAAGCGTCACCAGGCCCGCCGTTCAAGTAAATGGACAACAGCTGAACAATACCGAGGAGTTGCTGACTTAATTATTAAGCACCCGCTTGATGGTTACCTTCTTGACGATGCGATTATGCTTGTGACTAATCTCTTTTATGATGATGTTTTGACTAGGACATCAGCCGAAAAAATTGATGAATACTTGTCGACGGCCACCATGGATGAATTTGCCCGTCTTCGTCATATGATTCTGCATGAGTGGGGGAAAATACTCCAGGTTCAGGCAGCGACAGGTCAGTCAATGGTAATCGTTAGTGATGAGGTTGGTCTTGGTGTTGTACCCGCCACAAAGCAGACTCGGGTTCTTCGCGATCTGTATGGTGAAGTTAACCAACTAATTGCTAAGCAGGCAGAGAATGTCTATTTTGTAGTCAGTGGAATTCCACAAAAGATAAAGTAGGTGGCAAAATGGGGAAAGCATTAATTTTATTTGCACAATTTTTTACTAAGTTAAATATTCCAGTTCCAATTGATGATGCAACTAATAAGTTTAAAACCAGTATTCAATATATTACCCTGTTTGGGTTCCTTCTTGGTTGCATTGAAGGCCTTATTTTCTGGGGATTTAGTTATCTCTTTCCAATCTGGTTTGCCTGGGTACTCTATTGGATCACTGATGGCCTTTTAACGGGGGGCTTTCACCTAGATGCCCTGGCTGATACGGCAGATGGTTTCTTTTCGTCACGGACAGCAGATAAAATATTTAAAATTATGAAGGATAGTCGTTTAGGGACGATGGGAAGTCTAGCACTGATTTACTACTACGCCCTAGTAGTTAGCTTAGGAATAATCATTAGTCCATCCCTTGACCGACTCCACCTTGTTCTCTTGACCGTTTGCTTAACGATGCTGACAAAGACAGGAGTGTCATTGCTTTTTTACAAAATGGTATACCCAGGTAATAAAAAAGGGCTTTCGAATATTTGGTTAGGGATTCAGCCCTGGCGAATTGCAGTTGCCCAAGTTTTTTCACTGGTGGTGACTACTTTGTGTTTTGCCTGGCAAGGTTTGGTTGCCTACCTGATGATTCCCTTGATAGCTTATTTTTATCGGCGGAAAATTATGCAGGTGTTGGGTGGAACACCAGGAGACACGCTAGGGGCGTTTGCTACTTTGGCCCCGCTAATTTTTCTGATGACGTTGACAATCTTAACGAGGTTTAGCTAATGAAATTATTATTAGCCCGGCACGGGGAAACAGACTACAATCGACAGCGAAAATTTTATGGCAGTGCCGATGTTAGCTTAGATAAGCATGGAAGACAGCAGGCCCAGGCGTTGGCAGAAAAGATTGCTGTCATGCGGCCAACTTTGCTCGTGCAGACAAACCTACGGCGAACCCAGCAGACCATCCGTCCCGTCTGCGCAAAATTCCCAACGATACCAATTATTACTTTGCCGAGCTTTGCGGAAAAGGGGTTTGGCAAGTGGGAAGGACTGGATGCTGATGAAATTGAGGCTCAGTATCCAGAAGAATGGAATAAGTGGCTGCGGGCTCCATTGACCTATACCCCACCGACTATTGAGCCCTTTGTAAATTTTGAAGAACGGGTCCACCAGGGCTTGCAATGGCTTTTACAACACTTAGCTGAGGAAGATACGGTCTTCATTGTTGCTCACCTTGGCACACTGCGGCTAATTTACCAAGACCTAGTAGATTCATCAGTAAATTTCTATTCACTTGATTTTAAAGCAGCCTGTTTCAGTTTAATTGAGTTAAAGGATGGCAAGACACGACAAGTACAATTTAACCAATAGGGAGATGAGAAGTAATGGCAATTTTAATTACGTACCCCAAGAGTAAAGTTCCAGTTTATTGGCGAATCAAGTTAGAGCAGAAAGATGATGTAATTTATTTTCCTTTTCGTGTTTTGAAAGCGGTTAAATTAAGCACAGCTGCAAAAAAGGAAATTAAAGGGAGCCGGAATCTAGTGATCACTAGCCTTTTTGGTGCTCAAGTTTTCTGCGACCACCTAAAAAAACTAAATTCAAGGGCGCCGATTTATGTGCTTAGTGAAAAGATTAAGGATATGCTAGTGACGGTTAATAACCCAGTTGAAGTTGCTAGTGGTGAGAATCGAGCAGCCCTCTTGGCGATGCTGAAAGACAGGGGGATTACAGATGTTTGCTGGCTGATTGGTAATAAGGCAGAAAAGTATTACCGAGACTTCATTGGTGAAAAAGTTGTTATTTACAGTAATAGCTGGGACCAGGTTCACGAAGGCAGGGCTCTCAAGCTTTTTATGAAGCAGCGTATTACAAGCGCCCTCGTCACGAGTCCATCTAATTTTGACCGGATGTATAAGGTTATGACACGGGTTGATAGTATTGAGTATCGCCGAATCAACTATTATGTTCTCGGGAAGAGTACTGGTAACTACCTGAAGGAAAAAGGGTTAAAGGTGATTTTTCCTAATTGTAAGGAAAAGGTTCTCGAAAATGTATTAGACAACTTATGGCACTATGAAAGGGAACATTAAAATGAGATATAATGAGAGCTTGCCCCAGTCTTTAGATAAGGGGCAGATGACAGCAATGCAGAAGCGAATGGATAATTTAGCTAAGCCAATCAAAGGGCTGGGGCGGTTGGAAGAATTGGCAGACCACCTAGCGGGGATTTACCAAACAACGGACTTTGATGTTCAGCCGCGCAAGTGCTTAGTCTTTGCGGCGGATAATGGAGTTGTTCACGAAGGGGTTTCCGCTAGTCCACAGAAAATTACCGCAATCCAAGCGGTTAACATGATGAAGGGTCACACAACGGTAGCAGCATTAGCAAAGGCCTATAATTGTGCGTTGCAGGTGTATGACCTGGGAATTAAAAGCGATCTCCACTCACCTTTAGTCAAGGTTCATAAAATTCGGCGTGAAACTGGTGATATGTTAGTAGAACCAGCAATGACAGTGGCACAGGCAGAAGAAGCACTTCAGTACGGCTTTGATGCAGGGATAACAGCTTTTAACGAGGGCAACCAGGTTATTATCGCTGGTGAGTTGGGGATGGGCAATACTACCGCGGCTTCAGCGATGATTGCTGCACTTCTCGGCAAAAGTGGTGCGGAAGTGGTTGGACGGGGATCAAATATTTCCGATGAACGTTTGGCTCACAAGGTCGATGTTGTAAATGCTAGCTTAGCCCGGGCTGGCCTAGCAGGAAAAAGGAGTACCGATCCACTTAAGGTATTAAGTGAGGTTGGGGCGCTTGAACTCGGAGCAATGGCCGGAACTATGCTTTCCGCTGGAGCAATGCACAGGCCGGTGCTCCTTGACGGCTTCTTATCATATTCAGCTGCTTTGCTAGCAAACACTATCCAACCAGGCCTGACGGATTACATGATTCCTAGCCATAAGTCCAAGGAGCAGGGTTCACAAATCGTACTCTCAGCGCTCGGCCTTGATCCTTACATTGATATCAATATGTGTGTCGGTGAAGGAAGCGGTGCAATGATGCTCTTGCCGTGGCTAGATGGAATAAAGGCAATTTTAATGAATATGAATACGTTGCAGGAAATGGATTTCAATTTTATCCCCTAACGGCATATTGCAGTGAGAGAGCAATAAAAGATTAAAGCTAAAATCGTTTAGTGGCAGTGCTTGTACACTAAAAAAGGCGTAAAAATACTGATGAGAATGATCGATATAATCTAATAAAATCAGAGCAAAGAGAAAAGGCAACCAACGTATAATCCACGCTGATTGCTTTTTTTATATTAGTATAAACAGTGAGTGATTAAAACAGTAGTAAACAGCAAAACCATCGTTTTTAATTTCCACTACTAAGTTTTGTTTATTTTGAATTAAAAAATGGTATTGACATAGGGATATTACCTCATACCAATACCAGAATTTGTGAAGTCTCGGAAAAACTTTTTCTGACTACACTACCTTTGCTGATGATTAACCAACCTTAACCGGTGTGTCAGCTGGTTTACCATTAATTAACTCACAGTTGTTATCAAAGGCCTTAATAACCATGTTGCGGACGGCATGGGTAGTGTAGAAGGCAGTGTGTGGAGTTACTAAGACGTTGGAACGGTGGATCAAGTCTTCAAGCCGGCTGTCAGGGAATTGCTTGCCCCGCCAATCAGCGTTAAAGATGCCAACTTCATCTTCATAAGTATCCATAACAAAGCCAAAGATTTTACCACTGTCAAGGCCAGCAATAACGGCATCCGTATCGACTAAGGCCCCACGTGAGCAGTTAACCAGTACCACGTTGTCCTTCATCTTGGCAATGGTGTCCTGGTTAATCATGTGGAAGTTTTCCTTAGTAGCTGGAACGTGGAGTGAGATAACGTCTGCTTGAGCATAGAGGTCATCAAGACTGTCAACGTAGTAGCCTTGCTTCTTCAATTCAGGATTTTCGAATGGGTCATAGGCAATGACCTTAGCACCGAAGCCTTCCATAATTTGCATGTAGACCCGGCCAATGTGACCTGTACCAATTACACCAACGGTTTGGTCACGAACTTCCCGACCAATTGTTGGGGCCCAACGAAGGTCACCATTAGCAACCTTTTCGTCCATTACCTTAGTTTGCCGAAGAATCCGGGCAGTTTGAATTGCCGCATGTTCGGCAATGGCGTTTGGTGAGTAAACAGGAACGTTAGTAATTTCAAAACCAAGCTCCTTAGCCTTGGCCATATCAATGTTATCAACACCGACATTTCGAAGGGACATCTTAGTAACACCTTCGTCAGCAAGTGCCTGAAGAGTATCAGCAGTGTAATCAAGTTGTTGGTAAACAACTACACCATTAGCACCTTTAGCGTACTTTGCCGTCTTGGGAGTAAGTAATTCATCAGTGTATCCAACTTCAATGTTAGGATGCTTACTTGCCCATTCCTTAACATATGGCTCTTCATCCTTCCGAATACTGAAAGCAAAGATCTTTTTACCACCATTGCCATTAGATGAACCGGATTGTTCAGCAAGGACTTGTTGAACAATCTTTTTTACTAAATCCTTATTGACATCAATATCACCCATACATCTTACCTCATTTCTTATGTGAAAGACTTTTAAGCCCTTCGTAATATAAAGTACTACCTACAAAATCTATTGTATATCAACCGTGGGATTTAAGTAAAGCGCTATCAAAGGTCATAATCAGGCAATTTGTAAATTAATTGGTTAAAATATTAACATTCTTGTTTGTAGATCGTTGGGTATTGATCTCTAAATTTGTGAAATCTATATTAATGATTGAATTATTAGTGATAATTAATACAAAAAAGAATAAAAATAATAACATTATTTTATTATTTGTCAAATTTTATGGAAGCTATTTAGCATTAATAAAATGCTTTGTGTGTATGTTAACATGAAATCGTAAGTTATAAGAAAGCGCATTCACTTGATTACATGTTATTATAATTTGCTACTGGGTCTTACTTAGAAAGACGGTGTTAGTTTATGCATGGCTTTATTGGTGAATTTTTCGGTACCATGATTTTAATTCTAATTGGTGCCGGTACTTGCTGCAGTAATAACCTCAATAAGAGCTATGGAAGGGGCAGTGGTTGGCTGTTTATCTGTACATCATGGGGGTTAGCTGTTACGATGGGTGTTTACGTGGCTGGTAGTTTGGGGTCCTTGGGACACCTTAACCCGGCCGTTACGATTCCATTTGCAATCTTTGGCCTCTTCCCATGGAGTAATGTTATTCCTTATCTCCTTGGACAATTCCTGGGCGCATTTATTGGCGCAGCACTAGTTATTTTTCATTTCTGGCCACAATTCAAGGCGACAAAGACGGATGCTGACGGAAATAACGTTAGTGACTTTGCTACCCGTCCAGCAATTAACAACCCATTTTTCAACTTCCTTTCAGAAGTTATTGCCACCTTTGCCTTTGTATTCATGCTCTTAAACCTTGGTAATTTCACCCAAGGATTAAAGCCATTCATTGTTGGTTTAGTAATCATGATTGTTGGTACTGGTTTAGGGACAACTACTGGGTTCGCCTTGAACCCCGCTCGTGATTGGGGGCCGCGCTTTGCCTACACAATTTTGCCAGTACCTAATAAAGCATCAGGTGAATGGGGCTACTCATGGGTTCCAATGTTTGGTCCACTAATTGGTGGCTGCATTGCCTGTGCTATTCAAGCGCTGCTAGTTTAAAGCGTCTATTCATTTGAATATTCAAGAGTTAATAAAGAGACTGGCCAGTTCCTAGTCTCTTTTTAGTAAGTGAGGTTATTCCTAATGAAGAATGGAGAGTTATTGGAGCAGAGCAACAAGCAACTTGCTCACTTCGAAAAGCTAGTAAATAAGGACCATGTACTTACGGATGAACAAAAGAAGAGTCTAAAAACGCAAAAACTAAAGGTGGGGGTCGACCTCGGGACCTCTTCAATTGTTTTGACAGTTTTAGATAAAAACAGCCACATTATCTATGGTGATTTTGAGTATGATCACGCTGTGCAGGACGGAATTGTGGTTAATTACATGGATTCTGTCAATATCTTGCGCCGCCTGAAGAAAAAGGCCGAGGAAAATATTGGAGTTGAGTTGACAACGGCCGCGGGTGCAATTCCGCCCAAGACAGGTGAGAAGAGCAGTAAGGTTGTTGCTAACGTTATTGAAGAAGCGGGATTTACCTGCACCAACGTTGTTGACGAACCGACTGCGGCAGCAACCTTTTTAAAGATTAAAAATGGCACGGTTGTTGACATTGGTGGTGGTACAACCGGGATTACCATCTTCAAGAATAAAAAAATTCAGACGGTAATTGATGAGCCCACCGGTGGTTTCCATATGACACTTGTTCTCGGTGGTCGCTATAAAATTAAGAATGAAGAGGCAGAGAAATTGAAACGGAATAAGGACCGTGAGGAGGAGGTTTATACAGTTATTCGCCCGGTTGTTGAAAAAATGGCAACTATTGTTGAAAAGCTGGGTAGCCAGGTTGAGGACCCAGTAATAGTTGTAGGTGGGGCAACGAATTTTACCGAATTTACGACAACCTTTTCCAAAGTTTTAGGGCGGAAAGTGTATAAACCACTTTACCCGCAATTTGTGACGCCATTAGGAATTGCCTTATGTGATCATGCTAAGTAGTACAAAAGGTCAGGAAAATTTGCGTTTTCCTGACCTTTTGATTTTTTAAATTGTTTTACGAACGCTAGAAGTTCTCTATCCCAGTGTAAATCCATTGAATAACTGATTTATCACCTACTGAAACGTCTACTGGTGACGTGGTGGGTTGTATACAGTTAACGGTATAAATCCACCCATTATTCTCATCACTACTTAAATCGCCAATTGCGTAAACGTATGTGGAGTCACTGAGGTCCTGTGTTTTAAAATCAATTCCCTTATCATCGAAGAATTTTTGCGAAACGGTATATACTGACGGATCCTTGAGCCAGGAGAGGTCTCGGGAGATTGTGTAAATTTTCTTTATCTTTTTGTTTCGCATCCGGTATTTGGAAGGCGTCATCCCACACTTTTGCTTGAAGATTTTAGTGAAGTAACTCGCCTGTGAAAAGCCGAGACGGTGAGAAAGTTCATTAATCGGTGCAACAGATAAGGCCAGGCGCTCCTGGACAAGGGCAACTTTTCGGATATTAATGTAGTCAATGAAGTTGACGTTGAAGTGGTTCTTAAACAACCGACTGAGGTATGAAGGTGAGAGGTAAACATGTTGGGCAATGTCCTCAAGAGTTAGGGGCTTACTGATGTTAGCGTTGATGTACTTAAGCACGTTAACAAAGTTTTTATCAACATTAACAACCTTGCCCTTATCGTGCTTGTTAATGATATGAAGCTTGTGGTGCGCATCTTTTGAAGTGGTTGAATCGCTAATTAAACTAAGACCACCTATGTAGTTTTGAAGTTCACGCGGATCAAGTGCATTGAGCACCATCAGATGGTGGAAATTCCCTTGGTCCAGACGCCCACTTGTACTGTCGAGGTAACTCCGGTACATCATTACCTGTTCCTTTAAAGTACTACTTACATTCAGGATGAAGAAACCGGACAGTGCATTGTCCAGAATAACTGGGAAAGCTGTTACTTTTTTAAAATTGACATGAGTGAGGTAATTATAGATGTCTTGTGAAGTGTTCAATATTTGGTGGCCGCTAATTATCATTTTATTTGTTGAATAAAAAAATAATTCAACGTTCGTTAAGGTTGAAAATGTAATGATTAACTTTTGAATGGTATTGGTGTCCTTTGGTAAAAAAGTAGCCTCTTGCATTATTTGTAACCCCTATCATGATAAAAAATATAACATCCTATATCGCTATTTTATTACAAAATTATGATTAATTGAATAGTTTTTAGCTCTATTTTGTTATTTTGCACTATTTAGTTGTTTAGGGACAACAATATAGGACAACCAATATGTTATAGAATGAACATGTATCAAGTGGTAAGCGCTTTCGCTTATTAGATTTTATGCTAGGAGGCTTTCTTATGGATCAAGAAGCACTTGGACTGATTGAAACCAAGGGATTAGTTGCTTCAATCGAAGCTGCCGATTCAATGGTAAAGGCTGCTAATGTTACTTTAGTTGGTCAAGAAAAGATTGGTCGCGGATTAGTTACAGTTATGGTACGTGGGGATGTTGGTGCCGTTAAAGCTGCCGTCGAAGCTGGTGTACAAGCTGCTGAAAATATTGGTGAAGTACATTCAAGCTATGTAATTCCTCGTCCACAAGCAGACATCGAAAAGATTTTGCCACACAAGGAATAGTTGAAAACCCCAGAGTTGGGGCCTGATATTAGATAGTTGTTTATAGTCAGGAGGCAATTTTATATGAATGACTTTCTGAATTCTACTAGTACTGTTCCAGAGTTTGTCGGTGCTAGCAAAGCGGGAGACACGATTGGGTTAGTTATCCCAAGTGTTGACCAAGCATTATTAGACAAGCTGCACGTTAATAAGCAGTACAGGACACTTGGAATTATTAGTGACCGGACAGGTGCCGGTCCACAAATCATGGCGATGGATGAAGGTGTCAAGGCAACTAATATGGACACCATTGACGTTGAATGGCCACGTGATACTAAGGGTGGCGGTGGCCATGGTTCTTTGATTATTGTTGGTGGGGACGACCCTGCTGATGCTCGTCAAGCGGTTCAAGTTGCGCTTGATAACATTCACCGGACAATGGGCGATGTTTACAACTCACCTGCTGGCCACCTTGAATTGCAGTTCACCGCACGTGCTTCTAACTGTGCCCGTGTTGGTTTAGGTGCTGTTGAGGGCAAAGCATTTGGTTTGATTTGTGGATGCCCATCGGGAATTGGTCTTGTAATGGCTGATAAAGCTTTGAAGACAGCTGGCGTTGAGCCAATTGCATTCAGTACACCAAGTCATGGTACTAGTTTCTCAAACGAAGGTAGTTTAACCATTACTGGTGACTCGGGTGCCGTTCGTCAAGCGGTAATGGCTGGTCGTGAAATTGGTTTGAAGCTATTAGGCGAACTTGCAGGTAGCGAACCGAAGAATGATTTCCCATCTTATATTAAGTAGTAAGTTCTAAGAGGAGGAACTACTTTATGAAACGTCAAAAACGATTTGAAGCATTGGAAAAGCGGCCAATTCATAAAGATACATTTGTTGATGAATGGCCGGATGAAGGATTCGTTGCAATGATGGGTCCTAATGACCCTAAGCCAAGTATCAAAGTTGAAAATGGTGTCATCACTGAAATGGATGGCAAGAAGCGTGAAGACTTTGACCTAATTGACTTGTACATTGCAAAGTACGCCATCAATATTGATAACGTTGAAAAGGTTATGGCAACTGACTCAACCAAGATTGCACGGATGATTGTTGACCCGAACGTATCACGGGATGAAGTCTTGAAGTACACTTCTGCTTTAACCCCAGCTAAGGCCGAGGAAGTTATTAGTAAACTTGACTTCGGTGAAATGATCATGGGTGTTAAGAAGATGCGTCCACGGTACAAGCCAGCTAACCAATGTCACGTTACTAACACTGTTGATAACCCAGTTGAAATTGCTGCCGATGCTGCCGAAGCTGCTCTTCGTGGGTTCCCAGAGCAAGAAACCACCACTGCGGTTGCTCGTTATGCACCGTTCAACGCTATCTCAATTCTGGTTGGTTCACAAACTGGTCGTCCAGGTGTTCTTACTCAATGTTCTGTCGAAGAAGCAACTGAACTTCAATTAGGGATGCGTGGGTTCACTGCCTATGCTGAAACCATTTCCGTTTATGGTACTGACCGTGTATTTACCGATGGTGATGATACTCCATGGTCTAAAGGATTCTTAGCATCATGCTACGCATCACGTGGTTTGAAGATGCGGTTTACCTCAGGTGCCGGTTCAGAAGTTCTGATGGGTTACCCAGAAGGTAAGTCAATGCTTTACCTTGAAGCTCGTTGTATCTTACTTACCAAGGGTTCTGGTGTTCAAGGCCTGCAAAACGGTGCCGTAAGTTGTATTTCTATGCCAGGTGCCGTTCCTAATGGTTTACGTGAAGTCCTTGGTGAAAACCTTCTTTGCATGATGTGTGATATCGAATGTGCTTCTGGTTGTGACCAGACATTCTCAGCATCAGACATGCGGCGGACTGAACGGTTCATGGGTCAATTCATCGGTGGTACCGACTACATTTGCTCTGGTTACGCTGCCGAAGATAACTACGATAACACCTTTGCTGGATCAAACACCGATGTCAATGACTACGATGACATGTACGTCATGGAACGTGACCTTGGTCAAAACTACGGTATTCACCCAGTAAGTGAAGAAGATGTTATCAAGATTCGGAACAAGGCTGCTAAGGCTCTCCAAGCTGTCTTTGATGCCCTCGGCCTTCCTAAGATTACCGATGAAGAAGTTGAAGCTGCTACTTACGCAAACAAACACGATGACATGCCAAAGCGTGACATGGTTGCTGATATGAAGGCTGCTCAAAACATGATGGACCGTGGCATTACCGCGATTGACCTTATCAAGGCATTGGCTGACAACGGCTACACTGAAGTCGCTCAAGCTATCCTTGACCTTCAAAAGCAAAAGGTTTGCGGTGACTACCTTCAAACTTCATCAATCTTTGATAGCAAGTGGAACGTTAACTCAGCTGTCAACAATCCAAACACTTACCAAGGACCAGGTACAGGTTATCGTCTATATGAAGATAAAGATGAATGGAAGAAGATTAAGGCTCTTCCATGGGCTCTTGATCCTGAACATCTGAAACTGTAATGAAATAAGTGGGAGGTATTTTTATGGCTGATATTGATGAGAACTTAGTACGACAGATAGTACAAGAAGTTCTAGCACAAACAAAGAATGTCGATACACCAATTGATTTTGGTAAAAACAGTTCTACAGCAACTGCCACTAAGCAACAAGCTAACAGTAAAGCAGTCCCTGAAAAGAAGGTTGACTGGTTCCAACCAGTTGGCGAGGCTAAACCAGGTTATTCCAAGGACGAAGTTGTAATCGCTGTTGGTCCTGCATTTGCAACTGTCCTTGACAAGACGATGACTGGTGTTTCACACAAGGAAGTTCTTCGTCAGGTAATCGCCGGGATCGAAGAAGAAGGACTTAAGGCACGGGTTGTTAAAGTTTACCGGACTTCAGATGTTGGTTTCATGGCTGTCCAAGGTGACCACCTATCTGGATCTGGAATTGCCGTTGGTATCCAATCCAAGGGTACGGCAATCATTCACCAAAAGGATGAAGACCCGCTGAGTAACTTGGAATTGTTCCCACAAGCTCCAGTTTTGACTCCAGAAACATTCCGGGCAATTGGTAAGAACGCGGCAATGTACGCTAAGGGCGAGACTCCTGAACCAGTTCCAGCAGTTAACGATGCCTTAGCACGTGCTCACTACCAAGCAATTGCTGCCATTATGCACATTCGGGAAACCCATCAAGTCGTTGTTGGTAAGCCTGAAGAAGAAATTAAGGTAACATTTTAACGGGAGGCAGAACAATGAGCGAAATTGACGATTTAGTTAAAAAGATAACTCAGCAACTTGGAGATCAATCCAACGGTGCTGCTAGTTCAAACACGGGAACTACCTCTGTTCCAGATGAGATGGACAGAAACGATTACCCACTTTATGGTAAGCACCGTGACATGGTCAAGACGCCAACTGGCAAGAGCCTTGATGACATCACTCTGAACAGTATTAAGAATGACCAAATCAAGGGTGACGAAATGCGGATTACCCCTGAAGCCCTGAAGATGCAAGGTGAAATTGCTGCTTCAGCTGGTCGTCCTGCCATTCAGAAGAACTTTAAACGTGCTGCTGAACTGACTAAGGTTCCTGATGCTCGGTTACTGCAAATGTACAATGCTTTACGGCCATACCGTTCCAGCAAGCAAGACCTCTTGGACATTGCTGACGAACTCCGTAACAAGTACAACGCTCCAATCTGTGCTGCTTGGTTTGAAGAAGCCGCTAAGTACTACGAAAGCCGGAAGAAGCTTAAGGGCGATAACTAGTATTGAAATAGAGTAGGGAGTTTTAGTTATGGCAACGGAAAAAGTTATTGGTGTTGATATTGGAAATTCTTCAACGGAAGTTGCCTTAGCCGATGTTGCTGACAATGGTGATGTTAATGTTATTAATTCTGGAATAGCGGCCACTACCGGTATTAAAGGAACGAAACAGAACCTTGTCGGCATTCGGAATTCAATCAATCAGGTATTGAAAAAGTCCAATCTTACAATCGATGACATTGATTTAATCCGAATTAACGAAGCAACACCAGTTATTGGTGATGTGGCGATGGAAACCATCACGGAAACCGTCGTTACGGAATCAACGATGATTGGCCATAATCCTGATACGCCTGGTGGACGCGGAACTGGAGCAGGGTACACCGTCCCACTTCTTGAACTAGCTAATAAGACCGATAAGAGCAAGCCATATATTGTGGTTGTGCCAAAGCAGGTCGACTTCGAAGATGCTGCTAAGCTAATTAATGCTTATGTTGCAGCTGGATATAAGATTGCAGCGGCAATCCTGCAAAACGATGATGGTGTTTTAATTGATAATCGGTTAAATAAGATGATCCCAATTGTCGATGAAGTTGCCATGATTGATAAGGTTCCTCTTAACATGCTGGCAGCGGTTGAAGTTGCTGGGCCTGGACAAGTAATTTCACAACTGTCTAACCCATATGGCATTGCAACGTTGTTCAGCTTAACGCCAGAGGAAACGAAGAACATCGTGCCTATTTCACGGGCATTGATCGGTAACCGTTCAGCGGTGGTTATTAAGACTCCAGCTGGGGATGTTAAGGCGCGGGTAATTCCTGCAGGTAAGATTAACATCACTGGCACGAACGGTGAACATGAAGATGTTGACGTTGCTGCCGGGGCTAACAAGATCATGGATACTGTTTCCGATTTTCGGTCGATCCAAGATATCACTGGTGAGTCCGGTACCAACGTTGGCGGAATGCTTGAGAAGGTTCGGCAGACGATGGCGGACTTAACTGGCAAGCAAAATAAGGATATCGCAATCCAAGACTTGCTGGCGGTTGATACCCAAGTTCCTGTTAAGGTCCGGGGTGGACTTGCTGGTGAGTTCTCAAACGAATCCGCGGTTGGAATTGCTGCAATGGTTAAGTCAGACCACCTACAAATGGAAATGATTGCTAAGCTGATTGAGCAAGAATTCCATACAAAGGTTGAAATTGGTGGGGCAGAAGTTGAATCTGCCATTCGTGGAGCATTGACTACTCCAGGGACAACAAAGCCAATTGCCATCCTTGACCTCGGTGCTGGTTCAACCGATGCTTCAATTATTAATAAGGAAAATAAGACAGTTGCTATTCACTTGGCGGGTGCCGGTGATATGGTAACAATGATTATCAACTCCGAATTAGGGCTTGAAGATCCATACCTAGCTGAAGACATTAAACGTTATCCACTAGCAAAGGTTGAGAACCTGTTCCAGATTCGTCATGAAGATGGCTCAGTTCAATTCTTTGATAAGCCACTGGATTCAGGGCTATTTGCCCGGGTTGTAGTTATTAAGCCAGAAGGATATGAACCAATTCCAGGAAATCCAAGCATTGAAAAGGTTAAGATGATTCGGCAGTCTGCCAAGAAACGTGTCTTTGTAACAAATGCTATTCGGGCCCTGCGGATTGTTAGTCCAACAGGCAACATCCGGGATATTCCATATGTTGTTATTGTTGGTGGTTCCGCCCTTGATTTTGAAATCCCACAACTGGTTACTGATGAGCTTGCTCACTATAACCTAGTTGCTGGTCGAGGAAACGTTCGGGGTGTCGAAGGTCCACGGAACGCTGTTGCTACTGGATTAGTACTACGGTACGGAGAGGAAAGAAGGAAGCAGCATGAGAACTGATGCAACTGATCGTCCGGCAATTATTTTCGGCCTTCAACCAGGTGCTAGTGTTACTTCCGATATGAAGCCGCTCTTTAATGGAATTGAAGAAGAACAAATTCCATCAGCGACGCGCGAAATTGATGTTGCTGATGTTGTTCAACGGGCTTACCAATCGGCATTGAGCTCACGACTGTCAGTAGGAATCGCTAATGATGGCAACCGCTTTATCGTTCACTATAAGAACCTTAAAGAAGATAAACCATTGTTTGACGAAGTAATCACTGATCGCCAACAGCTACGTGACCTGGGTTCAAATGCTGCCCGCCTTGTTAAGGGAATTCCATTTAAAGGAATCACGTACAAAGGCAAAGAAACAAGATGAACAGGTGATTTTATATGATGCAATCTTTAGGATTTGTAGAATGTGATGGATTATCTGGTGCACTTGTTGCTGCCGATCGGATGCTAAAAACAGCGAATGTAAAGCTGGAAGGTATCCACCAAAACATGGGCATTGACTGGGTTACCGTAAAAGTTTCTGGTGATATTTCTGCTGTATCAGTTGCAGTTGAGACAATTAAGGAAACAATGCCTAAGGTCTATGTCACATCGACAGTCCTTGGCAGTCCAGCAAAGGGAACCGACAAATTGGGGAATACCGATATTGCCCTGTTCCTAAAAAAGAAGGACAGTACCAAGGAACCGTCAGTTAAGGAAGAACCTGTGAAGGAAGCAAAGCCTGCTTCAGCTGCCGCTCCTGCAGAGGAAACTGCAGAAAAACCGGTAACAGATTCAACACCTTCTAAGCCAGCAGCGGAGACTTCAGACGATAATTCGGTTGATAGTGCTGCTGAGGCTGACAATGGTAGCGATAAGAATCAGGATAGTCAAAAAGCAACTTGTAATCTTTGTGGTGACCCTAAGTGTCCAAGAAAACTTGGTGAACCACACAAGAAATGCATTCACTACAAGGAATTAAAAAAATAGGAGGAATTTATTATGAATAACGCATTAGGAATGATCGAAACTCGGGGCTTAGTTGCATCAATCGAAGCTGCCGATCAAATGGTAAAGGCTGCTAACGTTCAAATGACTGGTCAAGAAAAGATTGGTAGCGGACTGGTAACTGTTATGATCCGTGGTGATGTTGGTGCCGTTAAGGCTGCTGTTGACGCTGGTGTTCAAGCAGCTGAAAACGTTGGTGAAGTTGTTTCATCCTACGTAATTCCACGTCCACACGACGAAGTTGAAAAGATTTTGCCAAAGGTTAACGACGACGCTGAATAATTCTAATTGAATTATCACAGGTGCATTAGCTGGCAGGGTTCTGAACACCAGTAAGTTAACATTCGGAATACTTGCCTAGCTATGCGGGGGTGGGGAGAAATCATATGTGGTGGCTTCTTCCCACTCCCAATCTTGTAAAGAAACTCTAGGGGGTGTGTTGATGGATGACCTAATAGAAGAGGTTATACAACGGTTAAAACAACGGCAAAGCAGTGAAACGACCGTTACCTTTAACCAGCAGATAAACCCACCCGATGAGCAAACCTTTATTAATCACGAGAAAGTCATTCTTGAGGATGTTTCAATCAGCTTTATTGCTGATTTGTACTCAATGAAAAACGATAATCCTTGGGTAGCTTGGATTCTACAAGGGATTAAATACGGTGTGCGTTTCTTTATTAAGATTGATAAACAGATGGTTAGCTTTATCCCAAGAATGATGGTTCTAGACTGGCCAATCATATTTGTTGTTGGTGATAAGTCACCATTGATTGCAAGTCGTGGCCGAATCATTTCAAGAGGCGAAATTGCGGCATTTCCAGACAATTCAATTCTTGTTAAGTACTACAAACAATTTCTTACTGATGAAGCAAAAGATATTTGTCGGTATAAAAGTATTACAGTTAAAGTTAGGACTGAAGAAGATTGTATATGGCTAAAGTAGTGGGAAGCGTTGTTTCCACACAAAAAGATCCATCATTAATTGGAAAAAAGTTGATGATTGTCCAACCAGTTGACTCTGACAGGAAGAATATTCGTCATGAAGAAGTGGCTGCTGACTATGTCAATTCCGGGATTGGTGAGTATGTATTAGTCGTTAGAGGCGCTGGTGCTCGACGCGCCGATAAGGGGGCTAATAAGAGTCCGGAAGACGTCACTGATTGCGCAATTGTCGGAATAATTGATCGTTTTGATAAATAAAAAATGGAGGAATCGCAATGGCTATTTACACAAAGGGTGGTGACAAAGGTAAGACAAGCTTGTTTGATGGAGCAAGGGTCGAAAAGGACTCATTGCGAGTGGATACTTACGGGACATTTGATGAACTAAATGCCAACATTAGTTTGGCCGATAAGTTCTGCCAAAATCCAGCAAATAAGAAACTTCTGCAAACCGTAGAATACAAGATGTTCTTCTTGCAGGGGGAAATCGCAACGGAAAATGTTGAAACCTTTGCTAAGCACAGCAAGCTGATTACCGATGATGATACCCACCAATTAGAGCATGTCATAGATGAGTACTTAGCCAAACTACCTAAAGTACACAGCTTCATTTTGCCGGGAGCTAGTGTTGCTGGGGCCCAGCTTCACATTTGTCGGACGGTATGCCGTCGTGCTGAGCGGGATTTTGTAAAGCTGTCGCGGACAGTAAGCTTCCGCCCAGAATTGGAACGCTATATTAACCGTTTATCTGACTTTCTTTATGTCATAGCTCGTGAAGAAGACTATGAGGATTATGTAAATAAATTAACTGATAAAGTAGTTAAGATTTACCAACTTTACCAGGCTTCAAAGGATGTGCGTTAAACAATGGATGAAGATCAACTTAAAAAAGTTATTCGTAACATTATGAGTGAAACTCAAAGTAAGAGCAGTTCTTCAACAAACGTATCTGGAACCATTAAGGAAAGCTCACTCGATGAAATGTTCGATCGTCACAAGATGGAACGCGTAATTGATGCAGCTGTTGACAAGGCCAATGAAATTGGTGTTGGTGTAACAATTGCAATTATGAAGAACAATCAAGTCCTTCAGATGAGCTATCACATGCCAAATGCTAACTTAGTAAGTTGCACACTTGCTCCAAAGAAGGCATGGTCTGCTTTAGCAATGAAGGAACCAACTAAGGATATTAGCCCTGACATCCAACCAGGTGCGGGCCTGTACCAAATGGAGACCATGCTTGATGGTCGTCTTGCATCATTTGCTGGTGGTATTCCATTGGTTATTGATGGCAAGATGATTGGTTCAATTGGTGTTAGCGGTGGCCTTGTTGAAGAAGACGAAGCCATTTGTGAAGCCGCTGTTGCTGCATTCCTTAAGGAAACCAAGTAACAGTAAAGCAAACGCGAATTCCCCTTATCGTTGAATTAATTTTGGAGGCAACTTATGGAAAAATATAGTATGCCAACCCGGATTTACTCGGGTACTGATAGCTTAAACAAGCTTAACGAATTTAAAAATGAAAGTATTTTGATGGTCTGTGATGCCTTTCTGCCAGGGACACCAACACTGAAGAAGATTGAAAACGAAATTGATCCTTCTAACAAGTGTGAAGAATTCTCTGACGTTAAGCCAGATCCACCGCTGACCAACATCATGGAAGGAATCCAACAATTCCTGAAGTTACGGCCAACAATTATGGTTGCTATTGGTGGTGGTTCTGCCATTGATACTGCTAAGGCTATCCGGTTCTTTGGTGAAAAGATCGGTAAGTTAGATATCAAGTGCTTCATCGCTGTTCCAACTACTAGTGGGACTGGTTCTGAAGTTACTAACACGGCTGTTGTTTCTGATACTGAAGCAAAGCGGAAGATTCCAATTTTGGAAGACTACTTAACTCCTGATATTGCTCTTCTGGACCCAGAATTAGTTATGACAGCACCAAAGAGTGTTACCGCATTCTCCGGGATGGATGTTTTGACCCACGCCTTAGAAGCATTGGTTGCTACTAACGCAACACTGTTCTCCGATGCCTTAGCTGAAGAAGCAATTGATGTTATTACTCACTGCCTGGTAGAATGTTACCAACACGGTGACAACACCGAAGCACGGAAGATTGTTCACGAAGCATCAAACATTGCTGGGACTGCCTTTAACAATGCCGGCTTAGGGATTTGCCACTCAATTGCTCACCAAATCGGTGCTAACTTCCATGTTCCTCATGGCCTGGCAAACACCATGCTTCTCCCATATGTTGTTGCTTACAACACTTCTAACTCAAAGACCGCAATGCACAAGGTTGCCGTTGCAGCTAAGAAGGCTGGAATTGCTGCACCAAGTGTTGGTGACAAGTTAGCCGTTCAACGGATGATTGGTAAGATTCGTCAAATGGCTCGTCAGATGGACTGCCCAATGACTTTGAAGGAATTTGGTGTAGACCCTAAGGACGCCTATGCAGCTGCTGACACGGTTGTTGCTAACGCTAAGAAGGATGCTACATTCCCAACAAACCCAGTTGACCCAACTGATGAAGATTTGAAGAAGGTATATGAAGCCGTTATTCGCTAATACTGTACTGTAATGGGGATGGATATTCATGAGTCGTAATATTGAGCGTACAATCCAGGAGTATGTTCCTGGTAAACAGGTAACGTTGGCACATATTGTCGCCAATCCTACTCCCGACATTTATGAGAAGCTGGGAATCCAAACGCCTAAGAATGCGTTGGGTATTTTGACCATTACGCCAAGTGAGGCTTCAATCATTGCTGGCGATATTGCTACAAAATCGAGCAGCGTTACGCTTGGGTTTATAGACCGGTTCAGCGGCTCAGTAGTAATAGTTGGAGAGGTTGCAGAAGTCGAATCAGCTCTAAAGAACGTTATCACTAAGTTGCATGACTTACTGGGATTCGATATTCCTAAAATAACGAAGACGTAATGTTTTAATTATATGCAAAGCCTCCGTTTAATCTTAGGGTGCCTTAATGTTATCGATAAAAATGATTGAAACAAAAATGGGGCTGGAGAATTACCGTTTTCCAGCCTTATTTTTCATAGAAATTAGGGATAATTATGAGTAAAGAACTTAACATTGCCAACGGCGTCAATATCCGCGACCTTGGTGGCTACCCAACTGGCGACGGGGCAACGGTAAAGAAACATCAACTTATCCGTAGCGGCTACTTATCGGACCTTACTCACCATGACCAACAATATCTCTATGATTATGGCGTCCGGACGATCATCGACTTGCGGACCACTGCAGAAGCCCGTCAGTACCCCGACCACCTTTTGCCCGCAATGCGGCTTATCCGGATTCCCATCCTGCAGGAAAGAATGGGAGACGCCGTTGTCCGCAAACAGGTCTTTAAGGGACCCGTGAACAACGCCCAGGCTGGTTTCCAGCACATGCTCCGCCTCTACCTCAGACTGGTTGCGTCACCAGAAGCCCAGCAGTCCTACCACCGTTTCCTGACGGCTTTAACTGCCGCCCTCCCCAATGGTGGGGTCCTGTTTCACTGCTCCACGGGAAAGGACCGTACCGGAATCGCAACCATGATTGTCCTCCACCTTCTCGGGGTCGCCCCCCAGGTAATCCGCCAGGACTACCTGTTGACGAATAAGTTGTCGGCCATGCGGGTCAACCAGCGAATGAGTGAGGCCCGTCAGGTTAGTGTGGCTCCCGAATACCTAAAGGCAGTTTTTGACATTTCAACGGTGCGGCCGCTCTACTACGACTTCGCCGAAACAGCAATCAAGTACTTGTATGGGGACTTTGATTCGTACGCCGCAAAGCAGCTGGGCGTAAGCAACGAGCTGGTTGAAACCTTGAAAAGGAGCTGCTTAAGCTATTAATAATTCTCAGGATAGGGGATGGTGCGGCTAATGAGCATGTTAGCAATCATTATGGTTTACGTCGGCATTAATATTGATACCTTCGTTGCTTTGCTATTTGTCATCCGTCGTTACAACATCCTCACACCAATGATCGGCTTTATCTGGGCCGAAATGGTTCTCTGGATAATCGGGGTGGCATTGGGCAAGACCATTACGACCATCTTCCCCGATTGGATTACGGGTCTGATGGGCTTCGTCCTTTTGTACCTAGCCTTTCGTTCGGATGACCAGGAGGTTCAGGAAGCAAAGAACGGGGTGCTTAAAATATTCCTGCTTTGCCTGAGCCTCGGTGGTGATAACCTGGCCATCTATATTCCGTGGGCGGGGCCGCTCCACTGGCCGACTATTCTGCTGATCACGGTAGTGTTTTTGGTGAGCTCAGTTATTGCCATCTACCTGATAAAGTTGATTTCAAAGCTCCGGCCATTGACGTTTGTTTTAGAAAAGTACAGCAGTTACTGTACCAGAATTATATATTTTTGCGCCGGCCTTTACGTTATTTTTAACAGCCGGGTGCTGGAACACATTGCCGCATTGCTGTGAGTAAGGGAGTGATAGGATGGTAAATATTGGTGTCCTGGTTGGGAGCCTCAGTAAACATTCTTATAGTCAAAAAATTGCTAATCATTTAATGACGCGGTCACAAGCAGTCAAATTCGTGCAGGTCAATTATGATATTTTGCCCCTGTACAACCCGGACCTGGAAAAGAAACCGCCGCTGGAATGGCAGGTCTTCCGGAAGGTAATCGACAAGATGGACGCACTCCTCATCGTCACCCAGGAATATAACTTCTCGATTCCTGGGGGCTTGAAGAACGCCATTGACGTTGTTTCGGTACCTTCGCCGCGTCCCCACATTTACCACAAGCCCGTTTTACTGGTTACGGACTCGTCGGGCAGCCGCGGTGGGGCCAACGCGAACGCCCATATCCAGCAGATGCTCCGGTATATGGGGATGGACGTGATGAACGCGTTTATCACCATTGGTAATGTTCAGCAGGATTTTGACGCGGATGACCGGTTGATCAACCACGATGTAATGAAAGAACTAGATAACTCCTTAAATGACTTTATTAAGGGGCTGGATGCCAAGTAAGGTATCGAATGGGCTCATGTCTTCGGACGTGGGCCCATTTTTTATGGTTCGATTGGTTAGAATGAAGTGAAAAGATAGGTAAAGTTTGACAGTGGATTTACTCACATAATTACTATTGGTTTGCTTGCGATATTCGTCATACAATATAAATGATATGGACGAAAGAGTTGAGAGCTGGGTCCCGGTTGATGTCAAAGAGAAAGCTAGTAAAGAGTTAGCCGCTCATGGATTATCAATCTCTAGTTTTATTCGGCTGACATTATCATCAGTAGCTAACGATGGTTTACCCAAATATTGGGGAATCCCTAACGCTGAAACGATGTCTTCTATTAATGAAGCAGTTGATGATTTTAAGGATTACCAGCTTAAAGATGCTTCATCTTATGATGATCTGGAGAAATTGTTGAATGAGTAAGATTATTCCTACTAGTTATTTTAAGAAGAAGCAGGATAAAGCAGACCCACGTGAAATTGGAAAAGCATTAGATTGGTTAAATGACTGGTTGGAAAGAAAGGGGAAATGATGATGGCAACGTGGAACGATATGAAGAGTAATCTTACTTCAATTAAGTCGGATGAAATGACTGCTATTGAGAGTCTTGCTTACTTGCACGCTCAAAGAGTCAAGAAAGGAATCTCACAGGTTGAGCTTGCCAAACGTATTGGAATGAGCCAACCACAACTAGCGAAAATTGAAAGCATGTCCTCAATCCCTAGTTTCAGCACTTTAACGCGATACGCTAAGGGACTTGGGCTGGTTGCCACTGAACGGGCCAGCGATTGCCCGTAATCGATGGACTTACTTCGCGGCGCTAGACACTAGGAGCACGCTTCGAAGCAGAGCAAACCTATTATTGGTTTTCTCGCGATTACTGTGTAATATTCGGAGAACTAAAAGACCGGTGAAGGACAACTGCCTTCACCGGTCTTTATTATTTTCTATTTGTGTAGAGATGGGCGACCTTCTCCGGCAGCCACTAATCGTTTCCCAGGGCTTCCCGTACTTGGTCAATATTTTGCCCCGTCATTGATGAGATGGGGATGACTTTTTTTACGCCCGCGCTGAGTAGCAATTTACGGGAGTACTCAATATCATCAGCCGTGGCCTTGTCAATCTTGGTCACCAGGCCGAGAGTCGGTTTGGGAAAGGCGGAACAAAAGCCGGCGGGGTAGATGAGGCGGCGGTCCGTCGCACTCTGCAAGAGGACCACGATGTCGGCGTCAGTTGATGTTGTTCGCAGGTAACGCATCATATTGTGGTGCTCCATGTATTCACCGGGAGTATCGATAAAGTTAGCCGAGAACTCCATCGCCTGAGTCTTATCATACTTGATCTGCTGGTTCTTAAGCCGCTGCATTAACGTGGTCTTGCCACAACCGATGGGACCAATCAACATTGCACGTTTCATTTCAATATCACCTCACAACTCCATCATACTACACAAATAAGAGCGCTTTCACCCTAGTTGACCCGGAATTTACTGTCACCCGTTTCAAGGACCTCCATCGTAGCGTCTAGGCCACCCTCAACGAGGTTCTTGACGGCTTCATCGGTGTAGTAGGCAATGTGTGGCGAGTAGATGATCTTGTCGTTATCGAGAACTTTCTGGAACAGTTCGTCGTCAATCTGCTTTCCCCGCATGTCGTTAGGAACGTACGGGCCTTCCTTTTCGTAGACGTCCAACCCCGCTGAGTCTAGCAAGCCCTCGTCCAGGGCCCGCAGGAGGTCGGTCGTATCGACCAGGGCGCCGCGGGCCATGTTAATTAGGATGGCTCCCGGTTTGAACTGCTTGAACAGGTCGTAGTTGAACATGTGGTGGTTCTCGGCCGTGGCGGGCATGTGGATGGTGACGATGTCGGCATCCTTAACCGCGGCGGTGACGGAATCCTGGTAGTCGATGAAGGAACGCAGCTGGTCGTTTGGGTAAAAATCATAGCCGACGACCTTGGCGCCAAAGCCGTGGAAGAGCTTGGCGGTCAGGGCCCCAATGTGCCCGGTCCCGATAACCGCTACGGTCATGTTACCAACGACCCGTCCCTGGATCGGTGGCTGCCAGGTGAAGTTATGCTCCTTGACCCGCTGCTGGATCCGCGGCACCCGCCGGACCAGGTCTAAGGCGGTCGTCACTGCATACTCGGCGATTGATTCCGGCGAGTAGCTGGGGACGTTAGTGATGATGATACCGTTCTCCTTGGCCTTTGCCAGGTCGTACATATCAAAGCCGGCACTCCGCTGGGCAACCTGTTTGATGCCAAATGACTTTAGTTTTGCGTAGGCGTCTTCAGGCAGGTCCGCAACTTGGAGGGTCGTGACCCCATCATAGCCTTTGATTCCGTCGACGGTTTGCTCGTTGATGATTTCGTCCGTCATATCAACCGTGACGTGGTGGGACTGGGCCCACCGTTGGGCGATTGGTTGTTCCTCGGCGCGGGCGCCAAACATCTTGATCTTTGTCATTTAAAATTCCTCCTCATGAATGTGAACGTTTCCACTACCAATTATATCAACCAATAGTAGCCGACACCAGCGGTGAACTTAATAAAATTAAGTGACCAGCGGGCGAAAACACGGTTGCCCCCTTGATTTTGGGCAGCAATTTCCGGATAATGATAAAGAATTATTAAGGTAAAAGGCTAAACTCACTTATTTTATAGCCAGAGAAGGAGAAATTGTTAATGAGTAAGATTTTTGCATATAGTATTCGGCAGGATGAAGAACCATTCTTGAAGAAGTGGGCCGGTCAGCACCCGGAAGTTGACCTTGACTACACCGACCAGTTACTGACCCCCGCAACCGCCAAACTTGCCGCGGGCGCTGATGGGGTGGTTGTTTACCAGCAGTTGGACTACACGCCAAAAGTCTTACAAGCATTAGCAGACCTGGGAATCACCAAGATGTCTTTGCGGAATGTCGGGATCGATAACATTGCCCTCGACAAAGCGAAGGAACTCGGCTTCACCATTACCAACGTTCCGGTCTACTCGCCAAATGCCATCGCTGAACACGCCGCCATCCAGACGGCCCGCATCCTCCGCCAGACCAAGGTAATGGACGAAAAGGTGGCTAAGGGTGACCTTCGCTGGGCCCCAACAATTGGCCGGGAAGTCCGCGACCAAACGGTGGGGATCATCGGTGCTGGGCACATCGGCCAGGTTTACATGAAAATCATGGAGGGCTTTGGCGCCAAGGTGATTGCCTACGACCTCCGCAAGAAGCCGTTCTTAGAAGAACAGGGTTACTACGTGGACTCCCTCGATGACCTCTACGCCCAGGCGGACGTCATCTCCCTCCACGTTCCAGCCATCAAGGAAACCACCAACATGATCAATGATGAGACTATTGCCAAAATGAAGGACGATGCGGTCTTAGTAAATGTTTCACGTGGAGCATTGGTTGACACCGATGCGGTCATCCGGGCCCTTGACAGTGGCAAGCTGTACGGCTTTGTCCTGGATACCTACGAGGATGAGGTGGGTGTCTTTAACCAGGACTGGACGGGAGCGGAATTCCCCGACGCCCGTTTGAACGACCTGATTCACCGGCCAAATGTCTTGGTAACGCCGCACACCGCCTTTTACACCACCCATGCGGTCCGCAACATGGTTGACAAGGCCCTTGATAATAACTTGGCAATGGTGACGGGAAAACAGCCCGCAACGCCAGTTGAGTTTTAAGAAAGGGAGTGGAACTAGCTTGCTAGTTCGTCTTTCGAAGCGAAGCAAGCCTGTAGGGAACCCCCGTCGACGCGAAGCTAGTCTTTAGAAAGCACAAAGAGGACTCTAGCGTTCGGATTTACCGAACGCTAGAGCCCCTTTGTGTACTGCGCTGTAGCATTTTTAACTATATAGGGGACTTATGCCCCCCTTTTTTAATGAGAATGAAATAGATTTCATTTCTTTAACGATTTTACGATAAGAATGAAATAAATTTTATTCTTTCGGCACTTTTAGGGTAAAAATGAAATCCATTTTATTTAAATGTATAATAAGTAGTAAGAATGAAATTGATTTCAGGGAGGCCGAACGATGATTTCGCGTGATTCATACTTAGATAAGCTTGATGATGTCCGTAATAAGCAGATTATTAAGGCCCTTACTGGAGTTCGGCGTTCAGGTAAGTCAACAATTCTCCAGCTGTACCAAGATCGTTTAAAGAATGAGGGAGTTGTGGACGAGCAAATTCAGAATCTTAATTTTGAAGATTTAGGAATCTCGAATTTGTTAGATTACCATAAGCTCTATGATTATCTTCAGTCACACCTTCTCCCTGATAAGATGAACTATATATTTCTCTATGAAATTCAAAATGTTCCGCACTTCGAAAAGGTTTTAGATAGCCTTTTTATCAAAAGAAATGTTGACCTGTATGTTACTGGATCCAACGCCTTTATGCTTTCCGGTGAGCTTGCAACCTTACTTTCTGGTCGCTACATTGAGTTGCATGTTTTTCCGTTGTCATTTAAAGAATTTTATCCTACTACTAACCAGGGCAAAGATCTGGCCTTTGAAAGCTACTTGGACTATGGCGGTTTTCCCTTTGCTGTTTCATTAGGTAACACCGAAACGTACCATGAGTACGTTGATGGGATCGTCAACACCGTTTTGATTAAGGATGTTTTGACACGGAAGAAGCTGACTAACGCGACGCTCGTACGGGAGCTAGCCCAGTTCTTAACCGATACGACAGGTAACTTAGTAACCCCAAAAAAGATTGCTGATGTGTTGACCCACCACGGAATGAAAACATCTGCTGCAACTGTTTCTTCCTACTTGGATGGCTTTATTGATGCTTACCTGTTTTACCGCTGTAATCGTTACGACATTAGCGGGAAAAAGTATCTAACAGTCAACTCAAAATATTACCCGGTTGATCCGGCTCTGCGTCAAGCACTAATCGGGACTAAGCGCCCCAACTTCGGCAGCCGGTTAGAGGCAGTTGTCTACATGGAGTTGAAGCGACGGGGAAATGAGATTTATGTTGGTAACCTTGGTAACCGGGAGATTGACTTTATAGCAGTTAAAAATGGTGTAAAAACCTACTATCAGGTTTCTTTATCAGTGAAAAACGAAAAAACATACCAGCGTGAAGTCCGGGGACTGCGAGAAATTAAAGATAACTTTCGGAAAGTTCTCCTTACAGAAGACCCGGGAAATTACAATGACAACGGAATCGAACAAAAAAACGTTGTTGATTGGTTGTTAGAAAAGTAAAAAACGTGAGCATGACAGCTGCTTAACGGCTGCGTGCTCACGTTATTTCTTTATCTGGTATTTGCTTGGCGCCGGCTTGAACTGGACGGTTTGGTACTTGCACTTCGCCGGCATGGTGATGGTAAAGCCACCGTCTGGTCCCGTCTTGACCTTGCCCGTTGTCGGCTGGGGAACAATTGGGCTTTTAATCTGGACCCGCTGATTAGGCCGGACGATAAAGCCGGTCTGGCTGGCCGCCTGGTTGCGAGCCCGCCGGTTGGTTAGGTAGCGGTGGATCAGGCGGGGCGCCTGTCGCTCCGCTGTCGTTGCCTGGTCATCCACGATGGGTTTACCGCCCGCCGCGAAGTCTTCAACGGGGACATAGATAACGTGCCCACGACCGTTGAAGATCGCGAACTGGTGCTTTGTCTGGTAGGCCCCGGGATTGATGTAGGTGACCTGGTAAGCCTGGTTCTTTGGCGGGGTAAAGGTTGCCACGTAAGCCCGGCCGCTGACGATGGCCCCGACAACCATTGCCGCTAGCGCCAGGATGATATTTCGTAAGGACCGCATTTGTCGTGCTCCCTTCTACTTGACCAGGGGACCCATGAAGTTGTTCTTGACCCCGGTCTTCATGGGGAACTTATGGGGGTCCAAGTTGAGTTCGAAGGCGTAGCGGTTCGGGTCACAACCATCGTGGACCTTAACCCGTCCCCGGTACTTAAAGCCGAACTTCTTGGCGGCCGCCTGCATTGCGGCGTTTTTCTGGTGGGTCCCCAGGCGGAAGTTGCTGACTCCTTTTATCTGGCCAACCGTTACCAGGTTAGACAGCAAAAAGCTGCTTAGCTGGTGTCCCCGGTACTGGTCGCCGATGGCCAGCCGGTGGATTACCAAGTAGGGGTCCGTCGAGTTGGCCCATTCTCCCTGGCTGATGTTTTCAAAACTTTCCTCTGGTGACGGCTGCAGTGAAGCCACCCCGGCAAGCTGGCCATCAACGATGAGGGCCCAGGAAAGGTGGTGGGTGATGTCGTTAATAATGGTGGCCGTCGTTGGCTGCCCATCCTGCCACTGTGGATTTCCAGAATTCTTCAACGCCTGCCGGGCCCCGGCAATCACCTCCTCGATTACGGGAAGGTCATGCATGTGTGTGGGCCTGAGAAAAATTGCACTCATAAGTTAACCGCCTTTCTGTCCTTTTGCTGATCATTATTACCGAACATTCCCTGATATGCAAGCGCGGCTGTTGGTTCGCTCCAGCTGATGAGTTAGAATAATAATGGATACGCAAAAGGAGGGGACAGCATGGCTTTAACTTGGGAGATTGTTCGTTGGATACTACTGACGATCGTTATCATTAACGAACTGGCGGCGATTTTTACGGTCTTTCGTGAAAAACGCGACATTGCCGCTACCTGGGCCTGGCTTTTGGTGCTGACCCTTATCCCCGTCATCGGCTTCATTATCTACGCCTTCTTGGGCCGGAAGCCAACCCACGGGCAGTTGAACCGGATCAAGTCGCAGACCCGACTCAAACTAAAGGAAGCGGTGGAGCGGCAGAAGAAGCAGTTCAAGAACATGCCCAAGCCCAAGCACTCCATTATGCAGGTGTACCGGCGGACGGTGATGCTCTTCCAGAGTATCGACGAATCCTTCTTGAGCCGCCACAACCACGTCGACGTCTTTACCGATGGCAACGTGCTCTTCTCCCGGATGTTTGATGAGATTGCGGACGCTAAAAAGAGCATCCACATTGAATTTTACACGATCTACAACGACAAGATTGGTAACCACTTGCGGACCCTCCTGGAACAAAAGGCGGCCGAGGGGGTCGAGGTCCGGGTCCTCTATGACTCCTGGGGGTCCATGGGGGTCAAACCCAGCTTCTACGCAAACCTCCGCGAACTGGGCGGGTACGCCACGCCCTTTCTGATGGCCCGGAGTAACATCTTTGACTTCCGGATCAACTACCGGGACCACCGTAAGATTGTCGTCATCGACGGGCAGACGGCCTACATTGGTGGCTTTAACATCGGGGACCAGTACCTGGGTCGGTCGCCGAAGTTCGGCCCCTGGCGTGATACCCACCTCCGCGTGGTCGGTGGCGGGGTCTACGGGATGGAGCGGCAGTTCATCGGTGACTGGAACGCCTCCGTCCAGAAGAAAACCTCAGTCATTAAGCACTACCACCCCTACTTCCCGCCAATCAAGGTCAGAAACGGTAACACGGCCCTACAGACGGTGTCGAGTGGGCCAGAAGGGGAGCTGGAGAAGATCAAGATGGGCTACCTGCGCCTGATCAACGTGGCCACGGACCACATTTGGATTCAGACCCCGTACCTGATTCCTGACGACAGTATTCTGGATGCCCTCCAGGTCGCGGCCCACGCCGGAATTGATGTCCGGATCATGATTCCGTGCAAACCCGACCATCCCTTTGTTTACCGGGCTACCCAGTACTATGCCCGGGCGCTGGCCAACCAGGGGGTCACGATTTACACCTACCAGAAGGGCTTCCTGCACGCCAAGACGATGATGGTGGACGGCCGGATCGCGTCGGTCGGGTCCGCCAACCTGGACTTCCGGAGTTTCAAGCTCAACTTCGAAATCAACGCCTTCATGTATGATTCCCAGCTGACAGACCAGCTGGAAGAGATTTACGTCAATGACATTCGTAACTGCCGGGTCATGACTCCGGAGCGGTTCGCTGACCAGTCCCACTGGCTGAAGTTCAAGCAACGCTTCTCCCGGCTGCTGTCACCGATTTTGTAGTCGGGACGAGCTGATGGCTTTCTATGTAATATTTGAGAATTTAATAGCGAGGCTGGGAGAAAACTTTGTTTTCTCACCAGCCTCTTTCCGTTCTTCGAATATTACACAGTAATCGCGGAAAAAAGCGTGCTCCTAGTGTCTAGTTACGGACGATCATTGGCCCTCCGTGCCAACAATCGTCCTATACTAGCCATACGGAGCACTCTGATGCTTTTTTCCAGCTTCAAGGTTTAAAAAGAGAATATATGTTCGCTAGTATGATAAAATATGGTTAGCATTTCAAAAGAAGGGACGAGTGCTTGTGGGTAAGCTTGGATTTGTTTTAGGAACGGCCGCTAAGGACCACCAGGAGGTTTTAGTCGACCAGATCGCGGACCAGTTGAAAAACGCACCACGGGAGGACACCTTTTTCTACATTGTCCCCAACCACATTAAGTTTCAGACGGAAATTGACGTTTTGAGCAGCCTGCGGGCCCGGCAGGGGAAGGGAAACACGGACCGGTTTGCTTCTTCCCGGGTCCAAGTCCTTTCCTTTAGCCGGCTCGCCTGGTTCCTTTTACGGGACAGCCCGGCGCTGAAGCAGGCCCGCCTGTCCAAAATTGGCCTGACAATGCTCGTTGCCAAGGTCGTCCAGGACCACGCCGCTGACCTCCAGCTGTACGCTAGCGAGGCCCAGCAGCCCGGCTTCATTCAGAAACTCACGGACCAGCTGACGGAGCTGGCCAACGCCAACATTTCAGCGGACAACCTGACCACAATCCTTCAGCAGGCCCAACGTGACCAGCAGGGGAGCCGGGCCTGGCTTGCCAAGATGCACGACGTCGAGCTAATCTACCACGCCTATGAGAAGCGGGTGGTCGGTCATTTCCTGGGAAATAATGAACTGTACCAGCAACTGGCCCAGTACCTGGCGCAGGAGCCGGCTAGCCAGCACATGCACTTCTTCATCGACCGCTTTGCCCAGTTCACTCCCGGTGAGCAGCAGGTGGTCAACGCCATGATCATGAACGGGGCCTCGACCACGGTTTCCCTGGTCCTCGACCATGGTTACCCTGACCAGGACCACCCCGACAAGAGGGCACTGCCGGGGGTCACCGACCTCTTTTACCCGGCGGCGATGCAGTACCACCGCCTCTATGAATTTGCGGCCCAGCACCCCCACGAGGTCACGATCCTGCCGAACGTCTTATTTGCCAGCCGGCCCCGGGTTAGCCCGACCCTCCAACAGGTTGATGGCTTCTTTGCCAACTACATTAAGCGGCCGTTGAACCTCGCCGATGGGACCCCGCCGACGGACTCGACTGACCTGCAGTTTATCACGACGGCCAACCGCCGGACGGAACTCGACCGGGTAGCGACGATGATCCACCAGCTGGTCCTGAGCGGGAAGTACCGCTACCGGGACTTCCTGATCTTGAGCCGGCGTCTGGACAAGTACCAGACGATGATTGCCCCGGTATTTGCGAGCCACGAAATCCCCATCTTTAACGACCACGAGCGGCGGATGGACAACCACCCCCTCGTGACCCTCTTGACGGCGCTCTTTAATTTGCCCCTCTACGGCTATCGGACAACGGACATCATGCAACTGCTGAAAACATGGCTCTTTGCGGAGTACAACCCGCAAACAGGGGACTACCAGCCCCTGGACCAGGACGCCGTCTTTGCAACCGAAAATTGGTGCCTGAAGCGGGCAATCGACGGCCGCGGGACCTGGGAAAAGGCGGATTCGGTCCTCTGGCAGGTTGGTGGGGCCACCGACTCACCGGCTACTGACCTCCAGGCCCAGCTGACCCACGTCCAGGGCTTTGTTGCCCACCAGGTGATTACCTTTTTGAAGGGGCTAAAGAATGTTAAGACCGGGCGAGAACTCGCTAGTCGCCTCTACCAGTTCCTGGTTGACAACGGGGTCACTAAGCGCCTCGCCGACTGGCAGAAGTACCAGAGCGATAAGAACCTCGACCTGGCCCGCCAGCCCCAGCAAGTTTGGGCGACTTTTTGTCAAATCCTTGATGAATACGTCCAAATCCTCGGCGACACGCCCGTCACCGCGGATAACCTCACGACGACTTTGACTAACTTTAGCGAGCTCCTCCAGGCCGGCTTTGCTGCTGCCCAGTACTCGCAGATTCCGGCCACGATGGACCAGGTGATGATCTCGGAAACGGGAATTGTCCAGAACCAGGACCGCAAGATTGTCTTCCTGATCGGGTCGACGGATGACGTTATGCCGGAGATTCAGCCGACAGAGGGTCTTTTGACCGATGACGACAAGGCCATTTTGGATGACTACCTGGACGATACGACCCAATACCTACCGAACGGGACCAAAAACCAGCTGCAAGACGAACGCTTCCTTCATTACTCGGGGATGCTGACGGGAACCCAGCGGCTCATCATGACCGCACCAGCCGAAAACAGCGAAGGGGCCCCACTGACCCGGTCGCCATACCTGGACGACATGGCCCAGTATTTCAAGCAACCCGTTCAAAACTTCCCGCTGGTAACGAGTACTGTTGGCCAAGCGGACGCCCACCCGTACCTGAGTGCCCCGGCCGCGACGATCAGCAAGCTGGTTCAGGTTGAACGGCAGGCCCGCAACGATGCCCGGACCGCCAAGCGGCACTTTACCCTCAGCCCTAGCTGGCAGGGGGTCCGGCAGGCCCTTGTTGACCTGACGGCCAGGGACCGTAGCTCTGCCGATGCCCGGGCCCAGGAACGGGGCCAAAAGCTGGCGGCCCACCTCCACCTTGTTGCGGCCGGTTTTAACTACCGCAACCGGGTCGATGACCTTGACCAGCAACTGGCCGCGGCCCTCTACCTCCGGCACAGCCACGGGCAAAACATCCTCTACTCGTCGATTTCCCAGCTGCAGGACTACTATGTCAACCCGTACGAGTACTTCCTCAAATACGGCCTGCGCCTGCAGAAACGTGACCAGCTGACCATGTCGGTAGACCGGATTGGGACCTTCTTCCACAAGGCAATGGAGTGGTTTGTCAGTGCCGTTAACCAGGACGCCCAGCTTGACTTTGCCCAGCTGGCCGGTGACCCGGACCAATTAAACGACCTGATCAATACGGCCCTGGACGTGGCCAAGAAGGACCAGCCGGACCTGTCAATCCTGACGGCCAGCTCCTTTCAGGCGGCCTTCCAGTACAAGCAACTCACCGGGATCGTGAAGACGATGCTTACGGTCCTGTGCTACCAGGCCAAGTACACGGCCGCCCGCCCGCTGGATACCGAAATTCGCTTCGGCCGCTTGGGGGCCGCCAAGAAGGACGATTTACGGCCGCTAGAATATGACCTGAAACCGCGCAACACGCATATTTACCTCCGGGGACGGATCGACCGGGTCGACCAACTGACCCAGGACCAGACCGACTACTTAACCGTGGTGGACTACAAGTCTGGGAACCGGACCTTTGACCTGACCGCGGCGTACTATGGGCTTTCCCTCCAGCTGCTGTCCTATTTAAACGCCATTGCGGCCAACAGGGACCAATT
Source organism: Limosilactobacillus avium (assembly GCF_947381485.1). NCBI lineage: Bacteria > Bacillati > Bacillota > Bacilli > Lactobacillales > Lactobacillaceae > Limosilactobacillus > Limosilactobacillus avium. Next base: position 55,845 of record NZ_CANCWN010000005.1, read on the forward strand.
GCCCCAGCGCCTTCAGACATCTCGTCCCGACCTCCAGCTCGCCGGGGCCCTCTACCTTCACCTTAGCAACCCCCTGATCAAGGCGGCCAACGTTAAGGATGACGCGGACCTGACCGCGCTGCGGCTCCAGCAGCACCAGTACAAGGGCCTCCTCTTAAACGACCCGGCCCTGTTAAAGCAGCTGGACAAGAACCTGGCCCACCAGTCCCTGGTCTACCCACTCAAGATGAACAAGGACGAGGCTATTTCGGCGAAGAAGGACGCCCTCTTGATCACGCCTGACCAGCTGACCTGGCTGCAAAACCGCAATAAGCAGTTGATCATCGCTGCCGGAAATGACATCTTGGCTGGCCGGGTCGCCCTGCGGCCCTACCGCCTCCTTGAAGGGAGCAAGTGGAAGACCGGGCTGGATTACACTGACTTTCAGGACATTTACCAGTTTGATAACATGCTCGACCAGCAAAACTACCGGCTGTTGAGTGCCCGGCTGGCGGAAGAGGAGTTTAAGCAGTTTAACGAAGACGATGAAAAGGGAGGAAAACAGTAAAATGGCAACATTTAACCCCACCCCTACCCAGCGCCAGGCAATTAGCGACCGGGACCAGAACATCATTGTGTCGGCCTCAGCCGGGTCCGGGAAGACCGCGGTCCTGGTTAACCGGGCCGTGGACCTGATCAAGGATGGTCGGGCCCAGATCGATAACATGCTGATGGTAACCTTTACCGATGCGGCCGCCAAAAACATGCGGGACAAGATTCGCCAGCGACTGCAGGAGGTCGCCCAGCAAGAGCCCCGCCTGCGAGACAAGATGACATCCCAGATCAACCGCCTGCCCCTGGCCGACATCAGCACGATCCACGCCTTTTGCCTGAAGCTGATTCGGCGCTACTACTTCCTGATTGACCTGGATCCCCAGTTCCGCCTGCTGACCGATGCTACCGAGCAGCTGCTCTTGCAGGAGGACGTTTGGCGCGAGGTGAGTGAGCACTTCTATGAAAAAGCTGATGAGTCCACACCGGATGCGGCCTCCTTTGCCCAACTGGTCCTCAACTTTTCTGGGGACCGGGATGATGAGGGCCTAAACGACCTGGTCTTGAAGCTCGCCGAGATTGCCAATGCCCAGCCGGACCCCGAGCAGTGGCTCAACAGCTTACCGGCGGCATATGACCTGGGCGATGATGTCCTTTCGTCCAAGTTCTTCACTGCCCAGCTCCGGCCCCTCGTTATCCAGCAGCTTGACCAGATGGGACGGGACTTTTACGAGTTGTTGCAGCGGGCCCAACAGGATGGCCTGGACAAGGACGCAGCGGTTTTTGAAAGTGACCGGCTCCTGGTCAACCGTCTCAAGGTCGCCCTGGACCCGAACAAGATGACCGTCCCGGACATTTTAAATATCTTAGACCAGGTCAGCTTCGGTAGTTTTAGCGGCCGCCCCAAGAAGGGCAGTGCGGGCTACGAAGAATTTTCGGCCCTCAATAAGGAACGCAACCAGCTCAAGAAGGACTGGCAAAAACAGGCGACCCAGGTCGACAGCCGCCAAGTGGCCCTGGACCTTATCAAGCAATTCGTCACCGCCATCAATGAGCTGAAGGGTCGGGCGACAGCTGCCCAGCTGGCGGACAAGACGATTGCCTCCCTGCAAAATGACCTCGCCCAGTTTGTCCAGGCGAAGGCCGCGCTGACACCAGACTCCTGGGACAAGGTCCGGGCAATGTTCACGGGTGCCAAGTTCAAGACGATGACCCGGGCACCCAAGGATGACGACCTTGCCAAGGCGGTCCACCAGTCACTAACCAAGTCGCGGAAGACCGTCAAGGACCACTTTAACGGCCTATTGGACCACTTCTTCAGCTATGATGAGCAGCAGCTCCGCCACGTTTCACGTGCGGCCCGCCGCCTGCTGGTCAAGCTGACCCAGACCACGATTGCCTTCCAGCACGCCTACCAACGAGTCAAGCTCCGTCGCCACGTCCTGGAGTTCAGCGACCTGGAGCATTATGCCTACCAGATTCTGACCCCGCCGGCGGACCAGCCGGAGTGGCAGGAACTGGTTGCCAACCTGCAGAGCCACTACCACGAGATCATGGTCGACGAGTACCAGGACACGAACCGCCTGCAGGAGGCCATCCTGATGCGGCTGGCGGGGAAAGACCAGCACAAGCTCTTCATGGTGGGGGACGTAAAGCAGTCCATCTACCGTTTCCGGCAGGCGGACCCGTCGCTATTTATCCATAAGTACCAACACTACCGGCAGGACGGCGCGGATGACGAGGCAATCGTCCTCGGTGAAAACTTCCGGTCGATGAGAAACATCACGGACTTCACCAACCTCCTCTTTGCCCAGCTGATGGGCGCTGACGTGGGGGAGATCGAATACGACGAGGATGCCCACCTGAAGTACGCCGCCACCTACTATGACGAAAACGCGGATAACCAGCCGCAGCCAACGGAGGTCATGCTCTACGACGCCAATGCGGACCCGGACGCCGGTGAAGAGGACCACGAGGATGACAAGCTGGCCGGCGAGCTCCGGATGGTGGGGATGCGGATCAAGCAAATGGTGGCCAACCAGGAGCAAATCTTCAGCGATGGTAAGATGCGGCCAATCAACTACGGCGACATTGTCCTCCTTGAGCGGACCAAGACCATTAACAACACCCTGATGGAGGAATTTAGCAAACTTGATATCCCACTGACCGTCCACGACGTTGAGAGCTACTTCCAGGCGACGGAGGTCCGGGTCATGATGGCCCTCCTGCGCCTGGTCGACAACCCCCAGCAGGATATCCCCCTGGTGGCTGTCTTGCGGTCCCCGCTAGTGGGCCTGACAACCGATGAACTGGCCTTTATCCGCCTGCAGAACCGGTCGGCCAACTACTACACGGCCTTGCGGACATTCAAAGTTAACTACGAAGACCCTAGCCGCCACCTTGCCCAGCCGACCCTGCTGAAGGGGGACGGGGCAACTCAGCTCCTACACGATAAGGTCAGCTGCTTCCTTGACCAGCTGGCAGAATTTCGACAGACCGCCCAGCAGCAGTCTTTGGTCGACCTGATTTGGCAAATTTACAAGCAGACGGGTTACCTGGACTATGTCGGGGCTATGCCCGGCGGGGCCCAACGCCAGGCCAACCTGCACGCCCTCTACCAGCGGGCCCACGACTACGAGCAGAGTAGCTTCAAGGGTCTGTACCAGTTCATCCGCTTCATCGAAAAGATGCAGGAACACGACAAGGACCTGGGGGTGGCGCCCACACAGCTGGCTGACGATACGGTCAACGTGATGACCATCCACGGAAGCAAGGGCCTCCAGTTCCCCATCGTTTTCCTGATTGATGCGACCCATGGCTTTAACCAGCAGTCAACCAAGGAGACGGCCGTTGTGGACGCGGTCAACAAGGTGGGGATCGAGTACGTCGACCGTGACCGGGTCGAATACGACACGCCCCAGCGCCAGGCGGTCATCAGTGGGGTCCGCCAGGGTGAACGGGCCGAGGACTTGCGGGTCCTGTACGTGGCCCTTACCCGGGCAGAGCAGCGCCTCGTGATCACCGGCTCCTTTAACGAGGAAAACCGCCGGCAAACCCTGACCGGGGCGTGGAACCAGTGGCAAAAGGCCTTCCAGTCCACTGGTACCCTGTTGGGGCCGCAACTGCGGGTCAACGCCCGGTCCTTCATGGATTGGATTGGGATGGCCCTCGCCCGGTCGAAGCAGTTTCGCGCTCAGCAGGTGGCCCCCGCGGGGATGACCTTGGAAGAGGGGGCGTTGGCCAACTACGACCGGGAAGCCGCCCTCTTCAGTGGCCAGCGCTTTACGGTTCGGACCCTTACCGTAGCGGACGTCAACCGGCAACTGGCGGAACTGGGGCAGGCCGCATCTACAGTTGACGCGGCCAACGCCCCGCAGCCGGCCCCGGCTGATGAGCAGGCCGCTCTCCAGGCCCTGGATTTTCACTATCCGTACCCGGTGGCCACAAAGACAACCGCCTACCAGTCGGTTACGGACGTCAAGCGCCTCTTCGAATACCCGGACGATTCCGGTGAGGCCCAGTGGGACTACCGGCGCCAGCAGCGGGAGAAGCAGGCCCAGGGGATCTACTTCAACAATGATTTCGCGGTGCCCGACTTTATCAAGCAGGCAGAGCAGACTCCGGCAGCCACCAGCATTGGGACGGCGACCCACCTGGTCTTCCAGAAACTGACGTTGACGAAGGACGGGGTGACGGTCGCGGCCATTAGGGCCCTCATTGACCAGCTGGTTAGTGAGCAGTTGATTGCCCCGGCGGTCGCACCCAAGATTAACCGGGACGGGATCAGCCGCTTTTTCCAAACGGCCGTTGGCAAGAAAATCCTTGCTACACCGGGCGGCTACCACCGGGAAGCGCCGTTTGCAATGGTGATGAACGGTGCTGAATTATTCAAGGAAATTAAACCGCAGAATAACGAACAGGTCCTGATTCACGGAATCATTGACGGCTACCTGGTGACCGATGACGGGATCACCCTGGTGGACTACAAGACCGACCACCTCGTCGACAGTGACCCGGCAATTGCGACCCAGCAGATCGTTGACCGTTACCGGGGGCAGCTGAACCTCTACAAGCAGGCACTCAACCTGATGGAACCGGTGCCGGTTGTCGAAATGGGCCTGTATCTGGTAGAATCAGGACAGTTCATAGCAATTTAAATTAGGTGGGGGTAGTAAACCGTGGCAACAATTAAGGATATTGCGCAAGCAGCAGGCGTATCAGTCTCAACTGCTTCGCGGGCGTTGAATAATAACCCGCGGATCAGTGTCAAGACCCGGCAACGGGTAAAGGAGATTGCTGACCAGCTGGGCTACCTGCCGAACTATAACGCCCAAAACCTGACCCGGGGTGAGTCAAACATGGTGGGGCTAATCTTCCCGGTAACGAGTGATACGGCCCCGGCCAACCCCTTCCACATCGACCTGATGCGGGGAATCAGTGTGGCGCTCAAGCCCCGTCACTACGAGATGGTGGTGGCGATTGCCCCAACGGCTGATGACCTCCTTGCAAGTGTTAAGTCGATGGTTACCCAGTCCAAGGTTCACAAGTTCCTGGTCTTCTACACAATTGAGAACGACCCGGTAACTAGTTACCTCCGCAAGAATAACCTGGACTTTGTGGTAATTGGTCACCCAACCGCCAACCACCCGGACCGCTACGTCGATAACGACAACGTGGCAGCGGGAGCGGAGGCCACTGCCCACCTGTTGGGCCACCACGCCGCTAAGCACCCGGCCTTTCTGCAGTTTACTGATAACTGGGTCTACGAGCAGTCCCGGCGGAAGGGCTACGAACAGTGCCTAGAGAGTCGGGGAATCAAGCCGGTGGTCTGGTACTACCAGGAGAACGGGACCACGGTTGCGGACCTGCTAGCAAAGCACCCGGAAGTTGACTCCTTCCTCTGCTCGGATGACCTATTGCTGGTCCGGATCAATGACCAGTTGCAGTCGCTGGGCTACCCCATCGCCTGTTACAACAATAGTCGGCTGGTGGGGATGCTGCTCAAGGATAACGAACGGGTCGACATGCAACCGCGGAAGCTGGGTCAGGCGGCCGTGGAACTACTGTTTGAGCAGGACGAACACCACCGCATCGTGGATTTTAAGATTTATGATTAGAGATAAGCTGGGAAAAAAGCATCAGAGTGCTCCGTATGGCTAGTATAGGACGATCGTTGGCACGAAACGGGCCAATGATTGTCCGTAACTAGACACTAGGAGCACGCTTTTTTTCCGCGATTACTGTGTAATATTCGGAGAACTAAAAGAGGCTGGTGACGCTTGTTTCAATGGCAATCATTTGCAGTCCCCTAGCTAAATCGTTAAACTTAGTAGGGCAGATATTTAGCTGGAGGGAAATGAAAAATGGAAGAAGTCTACATTGTTGCGGCCCAACGGACCCCGATTGGTAAGTTCGGTGGGGCCCTGGCAGCGGTACCCACTGTCCAACTCGGGGCAACGGCCATCCGCGCGGCAGTCAAAGCCGCCGCCATCGACCCGGCCGCTGTTGACCAGGTCCTGATGGGCAATGTTATCCAGGCGGGTAATGGACAAAATCCGGCGCGCCAGGCCGCAATCGCCGCGGGCCTGGACCAGTCCATTCCGGCAATTACCGTGAATGATGTTTGTGCTTCTGGCCTGTCGAGCATTAACCTCGGGGCCAGCTTGATCCAGTCCGGTCAAGCCCAAGTAATCGTTGCCGGTGGGATGGAAAGCATGTCCCGGGCGCCCTACCTCCTGGAACGGGCACGCCAGGGCTACCGCTTTGGTGACGGCCGCTTAGTCGACGCCATGCAAAGAGACGGCTTAAATGATGCCTGGGGCGGTTACCCAATGGGGATGACCGCCGAAAACGTGAACGACCGTTACCAGGTCAGCCGGGAAGAGCAGGACCGGTTTGCCCTGCGTAGTCACCAGTTAGCGGTGGCCGCCCAGCAGAACCATTCCTTTGATAAGGAGATTGTCCCCGTCACGGTGAAGACCAAGAAGGGGGCCACGGTTGTTCGCCAGGACGAAGCACCCCGGCCGGACACCTCCATGGCGGCCCTAGGTAAGCTGAAGCCCGTCTTCAAGGCCGGCGGGACGGTAACGGCGGGGAACTCCTCTGGCCTCAACGACGGTGGGGCGGCAGTTGTGCTGGCTTCCAAGACCGCGGTCAAGAAGCTTGGCCTTCAGCCCTTAGCCCGCTGGGCAGCCTCCGCTTTGGTTGGCCTCGACCCCCACGTCATGGGCCTTGGCCCTTACTACGCAATCAGTCGCCTATTGAAGCAGACCGGCTTAACCAAGGACGCGGTCGACGTCTTTGAGTTAAACGAGGCCTTCGCCAGTCAGGCGATCGTGTGCCAGCACCTCTTGGGGCTGACCGATGCCCAGCTTAATCCCTATGGTGGGGCAATTGCTTTGGGCCACCCGCTCGGCTGTTCCGGGGCCCGGATACTGGTGACCCTGGTTCACCAACTGCGGGCCCTTCATAAACACACTGGTATCGCGAGTCTCTGCGTTGGTGGGGGCATGGGCGCCGCAACATTAATAAAAATTTAAAAAATTTGCCGTAGTCAAAATCCTTTGGCCACGGCTTTTTCTTCGCTTTCATAATGAAAATGGTTAAATAAATTTGCGCAAACGGTTGCACCAATTTAATTCATCTGGTATATTTAACATTGCAATTAAATGTAAAGCGTTTTCAAAACGCGTTGATAGATTGTTGTGTAGTTAAAGGAGTTGTTAGTAATGAGTCAAGAAAAGCCTGCTACGGCTGGATTACCTACACTATCAAAGTCAACCATTTGGATGATTAACTTTGGTTTCTTAGGTGTTCAGACCGCGTTCACTTTACAAAGTTCGCAAATGAGCCGGATCTTCCAAACCATTGGGGCCGACCCAAACAATTTAGGATGGTTCTTCATCCTGCCACCACTGGCCGGGATCATTGTTCAACCAATCATTGGTTACTACTCTGACCGTACCTGGGCGCCAAAGCTTGGTGGTCGTCGTCTTCCTTACCTGCTGTTAGGGATGATCGTTGCGGTGATCGTTATGCTGCTGCTACCAAACTCTGGTAGTTTCGGCTTCGGTTATGGATCACTTGCGGCCCTCTGGTTCGGTGCCATTACGGTGGCCTTCTTGGACCTGTCCTCTAACGTTGCCATGCAGCCATTCAAGATGATGGTTGGGGATATGGTTAATGATGACCAGAAGAGTTACGCTTACGGGATTCAAAGTTTCTTATCAAACACTGGTGCCGTTCTGGCCGCCATCTTCCCGTTCCTGTTGACCTGGTTAGGGGTTGCCAACACTGCTAAGAAGGGTGTTGTTCCGGATTCCGTTATCATTTCCTTCTACGTTGGTGCCGCACTGTTAGTTATCACTAGTTTGTTCACTGTTTTCCGGGTTCACGAATATGACCCTGCTACTTATGCTATGTACCACGGTATTTCTGAAGAAGATAACGCCAAGGGTGGTAACTGGTTCACGCTGCTGAAGCATGCACCAAAGGCCTTCTGGACCGTTACCCTGGTTCAATTCTTCTGCTGGTTCGCATTCCAATACCTCTGGACTTACTCCGCGGGGGCAATTGCCAAGAACGTTTGGAACACGACCAACGCTACTTCCGCCGGCTACCAAGCTGCCGGTAACTGGTACGGTGTTTTAGCCGCCGTTCAATCAATCGCGGCCGTTGTATGGTCATACGTTTTGGCCAAGGTTCCTAACAAGTACCACAAAGCTGGTTACGCTGGTAGTCTGCTGCTCGGTGCTCTTGGTTTCATCTCCGTCTTCTTCATCCACTCCCAAGGTGCTTTGATTGTTTCATACATCTTGATTGGGATTGCATGGGCCGGAATGAACACTTACCCACTGACCATCGTTACGAACGCATTATCTGGTAAGCACATGGGGACTTACCTGGGACTCTTCAACGGTTCCATCTGCTTCCCACAAATCGTTGCTTCCCTGCTGAGTTTCGCATTGTTCCCACTGCTGGGTGGTTCCCAAGTTAACATGTTCATCCTTGCCGGGATCGTGATGGCTTGTGGTGCCCTTGCTGTTGGTGCAATCAAGGAAACTTACGCTGAATAAGCTTGATTAGTGTAAATCGATTAATAAAAAAATTATAATAGGGGCGTAGGTGATACACCCCTTTTTGATAGAGAAAGGACTTGAATTCAATGAAACAAACATTCGAAATTGCTCCATGGCACGTTGCAACGAAGAAGTGGGATCCAGAAGACAAGCGTCTCCAAGAATCCATGACGAGTTTGGCAAACGAAAATCTCGGAATGCGGGGCTTCTTTGAAGAAGGGTACTCTGCAGACCACATGCAAGGGGTTTACCTTGGTGGGGTTTGGTTCCCTGACAAGACCCGTGTTGGTTGGTGGAAGAACGGTTATCCAAAGTACTTCGGTAAGATGATCAACGCGGTTAACTTCATGAAGCTGATCATCAAGGTTAACGGCGAACAACTGGACCTGGCTAAGCAGACACCAAAGGACTTCAAGCTGGACCTTGACATGAAGCGCGGTGTTTTGACCCGTGAATTCACGGTTGAAATTGGTGGCACGGAAATGTACTTCCACTTTGAACGTTTTGTTTCCGCCGTTCAAAAGGAATTAGTTGGTCAACGCCTCCACATCAAGAACCGTGGTAACGGTGACGCTAAGGTTGAAATTACCAGCATGATTGATGCGGACGTCTACAACGAAGACGCCAACTACGATGAACAATTCTGGAACGTCCTCAACAAGGAAGCTAAGGGCGAACGCGCTGAATTGACTTCCATGACCAAGAAGAACGACTTCGGCACGCCACAATTCATCGTCGGCATGCAAACCACGACCAAGACTGACCTGGACCACGAAGGTGACGGGACGGACGAAAAGGATGCCTACAACACCTTTGCTGGAACGGTAGCTGCTGGTAAGGAAATTAACTTCGAAAAGCGGACCGTGGTTGTTACTTCACGGGACTTTGACACCGAAGAAAAGATTGAAAAGCACCTTGACGAATTGAGCGACCAGTTCGACGGCCAAAGCTACGACGACCTGTTGGACCCTCACGTTAAGGAATGGGCCGACCGGTGGACCAAGTCTGATGTTGAAATTGATGGTGACGAAGGGGCCCAACAAGGGATTCGTTTCAACCTCTTCCAACTCTTCTCCACTTACTACGGTGAAGACTACCGCCTCAACATTTCACCAAAGGGCTTCACTGGTGAAAAGTACGGTGGTGCTACTTACTGGGACACTGAAGCCTACTGTATCCCAGTTTACCTGGGGGTTGCTAACCCCGAGATTGCTCGTAACCTGCTGATGTACCGTTACAAGCAACTCGATGGTGCCTACGTCAACGCCCAACAACAAGGCCTGAAAGGGGCCCTCTTCCCAATGGTTACCTTCAACGGGATTGAATGCCACAACGAATGGGAAATCACCTTCGAAGAAATTCACCGGAACGGTGACATCGCCTACGCAATCTACCTGTACACTAAGTACACCGGCGACAAGTCTTACGTTCTCCACGAAGGTGCCAAGGTCTTGACCGAAATTTCACGGTTCTGGGCTGACCGGGTTCACTACTCACAAAACAAGAACAAGTACATGCTCCACGCCGTAACTGGTCCGGATGAATACGACAACAACGTTAACAACGACTGGTACACTAACCTGCTTTGCCGGTGGACACTGAAGTACACCCTGGAAATCTTGGACGAAGTTGACGCCGACGTTGCTAAGAAGCTGAACGTTTCCGAAGACGAAAAGCGGCGTTGGAAGGGCATTGCCGACAACATGTACCTGCCATACGACAAGCAACGGGACATCTTCCCAGAAAACGATGGCTACATGGACAAGGACCTAACGCCCGTTTCTGAAATTCCTAGTGACCAACTGCCACTGAACCAACACTGGTCATGGGACCGGATCCTGCGTTCACCATACGTCAAGCAGGGTGATGTTATCCAAGGTCTCTGGGACTTCATCGATGACTTTACGAAGGAACAGAAGAAGAACAACTTCGACTTCTACGAACAATACACAGTTCACGAATCAAGCCTGTCCGCTTCGGTTTACTCCATCATCGCTTCTGACATTGGTTACGAAGACAAGGCCGTTGAACTGTACGAACGTTCCGCACGGCTCGACCTGGATAACTACAACAACGATACTGCCGATGGTCTGCACATCACTTCCATGACCGGTTCATGGCTGGACATCGTGCAAGGGTTCGCTGGCATGCGGGTTCGTGATGGTCAACTCCACTACGCACCATTCCTGCCAAAGAAGTGGAACTCTTACCAATTCCGTCAAATGTTCCGTGGCCGGATCCTGAAGGTTAAGGTTGACAAGAACGGTACCAAGATCGACTTGGTATCCGGTGACCCAATCACGATCGACCTTGACGGTAAGAAGCTGGAATTAAAGTAATTCTGGGAGGCAATTAAGAATGAGTTTTGAAGATTTAAAGGGATTTGCCTTTGACCTTGACGGTGTGATTGCCGACACGGCCCGTTTCCACGGCCAGGCATGGCACCAACTGGCTGATAAGGTTGGTACCGAATGGACTCCCGAACTGGCGGACAGCTTGAAGGGGGTTAGCCGGATGGACTCCCTGGAACTGATCCTGAAGGCCGGTGGCCACGAAAATGACTACAGCCAAGACGAAAAGGTTGCCCTGGCAACGGAAAAGAACGACAACTACATCAAGTTAGTTGAAACCCTGACACCGGCTGACATTTTGCCGGGGATGAAGGACTTCTTGGATGAATTGAAGGCTAACGGTTACCACATCGTGCTGGCTTCTGCATCCAAGAACGCTCCTAAGGTATTAAAGTACTTACAGATTACGGACTACTTTGAAGGGATTGTTGACCCTGCCAAGCTGACCCATGGGAAGCCAGATCCAGAAATTTACAGTGAAGCTGCTAAATTGATGAACCTGCCGGCTAACCAGGTTGCTGGTTTGGAAGACGCCCAAGCCGGGATCGAATCCATTAACCGGGCGGGTGAAACTTCAATTGGTTTCGGTGCTTCTCTGAAGGACGCCGACGTCAAATTTGACCAAACCGGTGAAGTTTCACTGGCTGCTATCAAGAAGCAAATGGACTAACAACTCTCTATCAACCTATCAATCTAACTATTACCGTTTGCTTCTTAACTAAAAGTCGACCAGCATTGGCTGGTCGGCTTTTTTGATAGGCAAATCACCCCAAGGCACTAACTAAAAGTTATATAATATGGGGGAATGAGAAAGGATGGTACTTATGGTCGAATTAAAAAATATTAACTCTATTTACCACTTAAATAACGGGGTGAAGATTCCCTGCGTTGGTTACGGGACGTTTCGGACCCCGGCCGACGTTGCAGAAAAGGCCGTTGCCGATGCGATTGACGTTGGCTACCGGCTGATCGATACGGCGGCGGTTTACGGCAATGAAGAAGCGGTCGGTAAGGGAATCAAGGACGCCGGAATTGACCGGCACCGGCTCTTCATCACCAGCAAGCTCTGGAATGACCACCGCGGCTACGAAAAGGCTAAGCAGGCCATTGACGAAACGCTGCAGCGGATGCAGCTCGACTACCTGGACCTCTACCTGATCCACTGGCCAGCTAACCAGAAGCAGTTTGGAACTAAAGCGGCCGAAATTAACGCCGAAACCTGGCGGGCAATGGAAGAGGCTTACCATGAAGGAAAGATTCGGGCCCTCGGTCTCAGTAACTTCATGCCCCACCACATTGTGGACCTGATGCGGACCGCGGAAGTGGCTCCAGCGGTTGACCAGATTGAGGTCCACCCCGGCTGGCCACACGTTGAGGAAGTCAAGTACCTGCAAGCCCATAACATCCTGGTCGAAGGGTGGGCACCGCTGGGTGGTCAGGGCGCCAAGGTCATGACCAATAAGACGATGCTCCAATTGGCCGACAAGTACGGTAAGACGGCGGCCCAAATCTCCCTGCGTTGGTTGATCCAGCGGGGCGTCCTTCCGTTACCAAAGTCCACCCACAGGGAACGGATGGTCCAAAACACCCAGCTCTTTGACTTTGAACTCAGTGATGAGGACATGAAGAAGATTGAGGCCCTGCCAAACCTTGGCGGCCAGTGTGCTGATCCTGACGATGTGGACTTCTAGGAGGAATCGCGATGCAGTTTATTAAAACCGACGCCAACGTTGACCTGGCGGAAAACATCGTTGAGACGACCAGTCAAACCGTCACCCACCTGGTGATTCCGGCGGGCAAGACCGTCCCGAAGCACCACGTTCCGTACGACGTTATTGTGGTGCCCATTAAGGGGAAGGTTATCTTTGGCGACGTTGACCACGACCACCATGAGACATTGGTACCCGGGGATATCGTGAAGATGGCCCCCGGTGAATGGCACGACCTTAAAGCAGTCGACGATACCGAAGTAATGGTGATTAAGTCAAAGTTACAATAGTTAAAAAGGCCACTCCGGGCTCCGGGGTGGCCTTTTCTGTGCTATGGTAGAAATAGTATTTTTCAGAGTAAGGAAGGCTATTAAATGGCAAAGCAGAAGAAAGAGCACATTTTTACGAAGGACGTTGTGCTGGTCATGGCCGCATCGTTTTTCTTTATGTTTAGTAACATGTATTGTAACCCCTTGATCAACGGCTACGCGAAGAGCCTTGGCGCCAGTGGGGCCTTTGCTGGGTTAATTGTGGGGATGATGAGTATCGTTGCCATGTTCCTACGGCCAATCGCCGGGAACCTGACCGACCACTTCTCCAAGTACCAACTATCGTTTATTGGTGGGGCCCTGAGTTTTATCGGGGTCATGGGCTACGTCTTTACACCAAATAGCGCGGTCCTTTTGCTTTGCCGGCTGGTCAACGGGATGGGTTATGTCCTGTGTACGGTCTGCATGACGACCTGGCTTTCCTACTTGGTGCCCTTCTCCCACGTGGGGGAGGCGATGAGCTTCTACGGCCTGATGAACGCCCTGGCGATGTCGCTAGCCCCGGCAATCTCAATTGATATCTACCCGGTCATTGGCTACCGGCTTGCGATCATTATCTCCGCCCTGGCCGCCTTGATGGTGGTCGTCACCATCCAATTCGTCCATAACCGGGCGCTGCCGACCGCCAAGGGACCAATCGACAAGGGGCACTTCCACCTGAAGATCATTCAGCACGACTCTATCCCCATTGCGGCGATGATCGCCCTGTTCGCCATCCCGTACTTCGCCACCCAGGCGGATATCGTTAGCTACACCGAACAGCGCCACCTGCCGATTGCCGTCGGGGCCTACTTCTTGATCTACGCGATCGTCCTTTTGGCCATCCGGCTCTTCTTACGGAACCAGTTTGACACGGTCCGTTTTGGGATCTGGTTGGTTGCCAGTTTAGTGGCCACCGCCTTTTATCTGGTAATGTTGGCGGTAATGCACACGAACTGGGAGATGGGCCTGGCCGCCGCCGGGATGGCCTTCGGTTACGGGACCATCTATTCGGTCTGCCAGTCAACGGCGATGATGCTCGCGCCCCAAAGTGAACGGGGGCTGGCGAGTGCGACCTTCTTCTTGGGCCTGGACATCGGAATGTCGCTAGGACCCATCCTTGGGGGCTTAATTGACGACTTTCTACCAGTTGCCCTCTTCTACCCGGTCATGCTGGTCATCGTTCCGCTGATATTGTTGATTTACCTCGGCAACCGCAAGAAGCTTAACGGGGCGGTTGCCCAGCACCAGGATATAAAGTAGGGGATCGAGAATGAAAAAGATTTGGCAAGAACTTCGACAAGCAAACCGGCAGTTTTACCGCCACTGGTTTCTATACCTGGCCCTCTTCATTAGCGTGGACCTGATCATCCAGCTAATTTGGATCCCCATCTTTCGCCTGATTACGACCTTCACCCTCCAAGCGGGGGAGATCCCCTTTGTCTCCTACCAGAACGTAGTAACGATCGTGACCCGCCACCCCTTTGTTGTCTTGATCCTTTTGGCAGAACTGGTTGCTATCCTCCTGGTAGTTTACGGCCAGTTTGCCATGATCCTGTTAGGGGTCCAGGAGATCAAGACGGGGCAGCTGGGGGTCTGCCGGCTGATCAAGGCTACCTTAACCCGGCTGAAGGACCTGCGCTTTAGCTCCCTTCTGGTTTTACTGGGTTACTTTGTCCTGGTGGTTCCCTTCGCTGACCTGGTCTTTCGGACCCCACTGCTTGCGAAGGTGCAGATTCCCCAGTTTATCCTGGACTACTTAACGCGAAGTGCCCTGCTGCTCACCGTCCTCTTGGCCTTTTACGCGGTGATGATCATCCTGGGCGTCCGTTTTCTCTACGCCTTGCCCCTGATGGTTTACCGGGGCCAGCGTCCCAAAGCGGCCCTCAGAACAAGCTGGTACCAGACCCGGCACGGCAAATGGTGGCCAGCAATTGCCCGCCTCATCGTGGTGGGCCTGGCAGGGGCAATCGTCGTTGCTATTCTGTATGCCGTAACAGTGGGCGCCCAGTTTGCCGCGGACCGCTTCCTTGGTAAGGGCGCGTATTACTTTGGGATCTTCGACATGCTGGTGGTCCAGCTCGGTAGTGAATTCTTTGCGGCCTGGGTCGGGACCGTCACGATCAACGTTATCTTCAAGCAACTCGTCGGTCCGGCCGGTGGGGGCCACTTTACAATCTCACGGGGGTTGAAGGCGGTCACCGTCGTTGCGGTCAGCCTGCTTACGTTGGTCACCGTTGTCGGCAACGCCCTCTACCTCAGCGGTAGTGAGGACCGGCGGCCAGTCACCGTCTCCCACCGGGGCGTGGCGGATGAAAACGGTGTCCAAAACACCATTCCGGCGATGGAAAAGACCCACCGCCTCCACCCAGACTACATTGAAATGGACGTTCACGAGACTAAGGACCACCAGTTCGTCGTCCTCCACGACGAAAACCTGAAGGAACTGACTGGGGTCAACAAGACGCCCCACCAGCTGACCCTCCGCCAGCTGACCCGACTGACTGCCCGGGAAAACGGCCACCAGGCCAAGATTGCCAGCTTCGATGACTATCTGAAGACAGCTGACCGCCTCCACCAGAAACTACTGGTCGAGGTCAAGACGACCCCGCAGGATTCGGCGGGGATGCTGCGGCGTTTTGTCCGGCAATACGGGCCCACTTTGGTTGCCTACCACGACCAGCTTCATTCCCTGGACTACAGCGTGGTCACGGGCCTGAAGAAATACGACCCCCACTTGGACGTCCTCTACGTCCAGCCCTATAATTTCACCTACCCGAATACGGTTGCCAACGGCTACTCAATGGAGTATTCGACCTTGACCTACGACTTCATCACCCTGGCCCACCTCCAGCACAAGTGCGTCTACGCTTGGACGGTCAACGATGATCAGGTAATGAAGCAGATGATGTACAAGAACGTCGACGGCATCATCACCGATAACCTGGTGGAACTCAACAAGGCCATCGCTAGCTACGAGGGGCAGCAGAGTTATGCCCGGCGGATTTTGACCTACATTATGGTCGTGCCGACGAGCACCGAGTTCGCGCCGTAAGGGAATCTTAAGAAAAGGACCGCCAGATTGTAATAAAGCACTGGTATAATTTAGTAGTTAATAAAAGGAATGGTGATTACAGTGTCAATCTATGGACCATACGAACAAAGCTTGTCCGCGGTCTTGACGCGGGTTGAACAGGAAATCCAACAACTGAACCAGCGGACCCTGGATGACCACCAGCCCAAGCTATATGAGCACCTGATTGGGCGGGTGAAGGACCCGGATAGCATGGTGGAAAAGTGCCACCGGAAGAACTACCCGGTGACGACCCATGCGGCCCTCCGCCAGTGCCATGATGCCGTCGGGGTCCGGCTGGTCTGCAACTTTATCAGTGACATCACCCGCTGCCTGGTAAAAATCCGGCAGGCGGACTGGTGCACGGTCGTTAAAGAAAAGGACTACATTACTAACGCTAAGCCTAATGGTTACCGGAGCTACCACCTGATTTTGGACGTGGTGGCCCCGTTTGAAGACGTGGATGGTCAGCAACCAGGGCACTTCTATGTGGAAATCCAGCTGCGGACGATTGCAATGGACTCGTGGGCCAGTTTGGAACACGAACTGAAGTACAAGCACAACATCAAGAATCCTGAACGAATCGGCAAGGAGCTGAAGCGGTGCGCCGACCAGCTCGCCTCCTGCGATGTCCAGATGCAGACGATTCGCCAGCTAATTCAAGAAGGATAGGTGAGGACATGCGAATTCTGCTAGCAGAAGATGAAGAACAGCTGGCCCGGGTCCTAAAAATGGCCATGACCAGCAGCGGCTATACAGTGGACGCCGTTGATAACGGGCAAAAGGCGGTCGACCTGGCGAAGGAGAACGCCTATGACGTGATTATCCTAGACATCATGATGCCCGTGAAGGATGGGATCACGGCCCTCAAGGAGATCCGGGAAAGTGGTAACCAGACCTACGTAATCATGCTGACGGCGATGGCCGAAGTTGATGACCGGGTTAATGGCCTCGACTCTGGGGCGGATGACTATATTACCAAGCCCTTCTCGCTCAAGGAACTACTGGCCCGCTTACGGTCACTGGAGCGGCGAACGACCACCAGCAAACAGGCCCTCCACTTTGACGATCTCACCCTGGATAGTGAGGAGCAGGTGGTGGAAAGCAGTAACTCCATCAGTCTGACCCGGGAGGAGACACAGATGCTGGCGTATTTGATCCGCAATGCCGGTAAGCCCCTGTCGCCAGCCGCCATTCTTGATAACGTGTGGGGAAACGAGGAAGCGGATGAAGAGGACGTCTGGATTAACATTTCCTACCTTCGTCAGAAGCTATCCTCAATTCAGTCGCACGCCCAGATTGCGGGTGAAAAGGGTGGCCCTTACATGCTGAAGGAGTGATGCTAAATGATTCAGCACTTTCGTAACCGGTTTATTGTTTTTTCTACCTGTGCGCTGGTCCTGGTGATTCTTCCCATCATCGGTGGCCTAAGTGCCATCACCTACTTTCAGTCTCGGCGAGAAGTTGATTCTGTCCTGACCATCCTGGTCAATAACGAGGGGCAGATGCCGCGGGGCCAGGTGAAGAACCAGCCGGCGATTATTCCCCAGCCGCACTTCACCCGGGAAAGCCTATCCCAGTACCGCTTCTTTAGCGCGACCATCCCGGATGGCAAGGGACCAATCCGAATCGACAACCAGCATATCCTGTCGGTCAGTCCCGCTGAAATTAAGCGCCTGGCCCAGCGGGTGCAGGGGCGGCAAAAAGGCCAGGGACAAGTACTCTACCGGCAGACGGTCTATGCCTATAAGCGCAAGCACGTCAAGGGCCAGACCACCATTGTCTTTTTGGACGAAAGCCTCCTAATGGCCAAGACCTGGGCCATCATCTATGTCGGCCTACTGCTCGGGGTTATTAGCTTGGTCATTTACACCACCATCCTGATTCTGTTCTCCCGGCGGGCCATTCGGCCGATTATTGAGGCCGAACACCGGCAAAAGGAGTTTATCACCAACGCCGGGCACGAACTGAAGACCCCGCTGACGGTGATTGAGGCCAACACGGAGATGCAGGAGCTAACCAGTGGGGAGAGTGAGCTGACAACCAGCACCAAGCAGCAGGTCCGCCGGCTGACCAAGCTGATCAACCACCTGGTATCTTTGGCTCGCCTGCAGGAGCAGCCAAGCTTTACCATTGAGCCCGTTAACGTCAGCCAGGTCACCGACAAGGTTGCCGATGGCATGGTAAGCGTGGTTAAGGGGGATGGCCACCAATACAGCAAGGAAGTAACCCCGGGCCTGGTGGTTAACGCCGACGAGAACTACTTCTATGAACTGGTCAGCATCCTCCTGGATAACGCCAACAAGTACTGTGACCCGGGTGGTGAGGTTAACATTACCCTCCGACCGAGTAAGCGGAAGAAGGGGGTTATCCTGACGGTGACCAATAGCTATGCCAAGGGCGACCAGGTTGACTTCAACCGCTTCTTTGACCGCTTTTACCGGGAAGATAAGGCCCGGACAGTCAATAAAAAGGCCGGCTTTGGTATTGGCCTGTCGATGGCCCAGATGATTGTTCATAACTTTGGCGGCAAGATTAGCGCCCACTACGCTGACGGAAAGATTTCCTTTACGGCAACGTTTAAGGCAGTTAATAACAAGAAGAAATAAGTAAAAGGTCCTCACACCTGAAATTGGTATGAGGACCTTTGATGTTTAAGTAACACGGTTTCTAATAGTCACCGTTCATGATGGAGTTCTTGACGATCACGTAATCAACTTTGCGGATGGACTCGAGGTCGCGGCCCCCAGCATAGGAAATCGAGGACTGGAGGTCTTCTTGCATTTCCTGCAGGGTGTCCTTGATGGAGCCCCGGAATGGAACCAGCATCTGCTTGCCTTCCACGTTCCGGTAGGCGCCCTTTTGCACCTCAGAGGCGGAACCCCAGTACTGTTTGTACTGCTTGCCGTCAATCGTGATGACGTGGCCAGGGGACTCCAGGTGTCCGGCCAGCATTGAGCCAATCATGACCATTGAGGCCCCAAAGCGGACGGACTTGGCGATGTCGCCGTTGTGGCGGATTCCCCCGTCGGCAATGATTGGCTTCCGGGCTGCCTTTGCGCAGAGCCGGATGGCGGCGAGCTGCCAGCCACCGGTCCCAAAGCCGGTCTTTAGCTTGGTGATGCAGGCCTTGCCGGGTCCCACACCGACCTTAGTGGCATCGGCACCGGCGTTTTCCAGGTCCAGGACTGCCTCGGGCGTGGCAACGTTCCCGGCCGTGACAAAGCTACCGGGAAGCTGCTTTTTAATATACTTAATCATTTTGATGACAAAATCCGAATGACCATGGGCAACATCAATTGTAATGTACTCTGGAAGCAAATGTTCGGCTTTTAGCTGGTCGATGAAGTCGTACTCCGCATCCTTGATGCCCACGGAGATGGAAGCAAAGAGCTGCCGTTCGTGCATCCGCTTGACGAAACCAAGCCGGTCGGCCGGCTCGAACCGGTGCATTACGTAATAGTAGCCGTTTTGGGCGAGCCAAACGGCCAGGTCCTCGTCAATCACACTTTCCATGTTGGCTGGGACCACCGGGATCTTAAAGGTTTTGGGACCAAACTTGACGCTGGTGTCGGCATCCTTCCTGCTCTTGATAATGCACTTGTTGGGGATTAGTTGGATATCATCATAATCGAACGTTTCCACGGCAATGACTCCTTTTTGTTAAAAATTACCGTATGTTATTATGCACTAAAGATCGGGACCCGTCAACAATAAGAGCGTACATTTTTTGAGCGATTTTCAAAAAATGTTCGAAAAAGCATTGACCTGCGCCGGCAATTTCGGTAGGATAGTGAAGTAAAAACGTCTTTTTACGAAAATAAACGATGAGGTGAAAATAATGTCATCAGTTGTTATTGTTGGTAGTCAATGGGGAGACGAAGGGAAAGGTAAGATGACCGATTACCTGAGTCAAAACGCGGACGTGGTCGTTCGTTCCCAGGGTGGTAACAATGCGGGCCACACCATCGCTTTTGATGGTAAGAAGTTTGCCCTGCGGTTGGTACCATCTGGTATTTTTGGAAAGGACAAGTTAGCGGTTATTGGTAACGGTGTTGTTATCAACCCACCGGCCTTGTTGAAGGAATTGCATTACCTCCAAGACAACGGGATTGACACTTCTGGCCTCCGGATTTCGAGCCGGTCACACGTTACCTTCCCCTACCACATTCTTTTGGATAAGTGCCAAGAAAAGGCCAAGGGTGACCACAAGGTAGGGACGACCAAGAACGGAATTGGCCCAACTTACATGGACAAGGTTTCCCGGGTCGGCATCCGGATGTGCGACTTACTGGAAAAGGACACCTTCAAGATCAAGTTGCAACGGAACCTGGCAGAAAAGAACGAACTGTTCACCAAACTCTACCACGTTGACCCAATCAACTTTGATGATATTTTTGAAAGTTACTATGAATACGGTCAAGAATTGAAGAAGTACGTCACTGACACTGCCCGGATCGTAAATGACGCAATTGACGACGGCAAGCGGGTCCTCTTCGAAGGGGCCCAAGGGGTAATGCTGGACGTTGACCAAGGGACCTACCCATACGTTACTGCTTCTAACCCAATCGCTGGTGGTGTCTGCACCGGGGTCGGGATTGGCCCTAACAAGATTGACACCGTTGTCGGGATTTGCAAGGCTTACTCCACCCGGGTTGGTGCTGGCCCATTCCCGTCTGAACTGACCGATGAAGTTGGTGACCAGATCCGGGAAACCGGTCACGAATACGGGACCGTTACCGGACGGCCACGGCGGGTTGGCTGGTTCGACAGTGTGGCAATGCGCCACGCACGACGGGTATCGGGTCTTTCCTGCCTGAGCCTTAACCTGCTGGACGTCTTGACCGGTCTGAAGACCATCAAGATCTGCAAGGCCTACAAGCTTGATGGCAAGGAAATCGACTACTACCCAGCTAGCCTGAAGGAACTGGAACGTTGTGAACCAGTTTACGACGAACTGCCTGGTTGGGACGAAGACATCACTGGTGTTAAGAAGTTCGAAGACCTGCCAGAAAACGCCCAAAACTACCTGAAGCGGGTTAGTGAATTGTCCAATGTTCCGTTGGCCACCGTCTCTGTTGGGGCCGACCGGATCCAAACGATTATCGTTAAGGACCCCTGGGACATTGCCGAAAAGTAATTGAAGATTTTAATAAGGAAGGGGGAGCGCCACGACGCTCCCTTCTTTTGTTGCGGTAAACACGGTATAATTAGGGCAATAATCTAAGGCGAGGTATTAAATAAAATGGCTAAAGTTGAAATTACCATGGTCCGTCACTACCTGGATTGGCCCCTTCACCAGACCATCAACCAGGCTGACCTGATGACCCAGCTGGGCGTGCACGCCACGGGGGTCAACGGGGAGGACCTGACCAACAAGGTTGTCCTAAACTTAACCCAGGTCAATATTGACCAGCAGGGTGAGTATCCGGTCGCACTGAGTGTAATGGATGCCAGCGGGCAGACCGCCCAGGAATCGGTGACGCTGCATGTCCGGCCGGCCAGTCAGATTGAGTCACCGGCCAAGCCGACACCGCAAACACCGAACAAGAAGAAACACTACTGGGCAATTGCCATCCTGGTAGTGATTATCCTATTGCTGGTGTGGTGGGGAGTCAGTGCCCATAACCGGGCCCAGCAACAGGAGCAGGCGGCAAATAACGACCAGCAGAGCAGCCAGATCGAACAGAATTCCAGCAGTATTTCGAAGCTGAGCTCGGATAACCAGAAGCTGGCTAACCAGGTTGCCCAGCTAAAGGGAGCGGCCCAACAGTACCAAAAGGATCACGACCAACAGGCCTTGAATAACCGCTTGGACAAAATCGAGTCGCAGAACCAGCAACTCCAGGACCAGACCCAGAGTTCCAGTACCCGGGAGCACTTAACCCAAGTGACGAACGTGGTTAACAAAGTTCGCCAGGACCCAGAGGACGGGGTAAACGTGGTGAACAACCTGAAGAAGCAACCGGGCTTTGACCAGATTTGGGATGCAGTTTCGCAGAAGTTGTCTTCCTGGCTTGACCGCTTCAGTAACTAATAATTGACAGTCATTTATTGGCCGATTAAAATAAAGTAAATACCCTTTAAGTGGCCCCGTGAGACCAGCAAGGAACGATGAAGAAAGTAACCGAGTTCTCCGTTAGTTTACGATGCTGATGGAGGACTTTTTTAAGATGGAATTGAGGATGGAAAAAGGAGGAGCAGAAAAATGGCACATGAAATTGTTGATGGGTCAAGTATGCAGCGGGCGCTGACCCGGATCACTTACGAAATTATTGAGCAGAACAAGGGGGTCGAAAACCTGGTCTTTGTCGGTATCAAGACCCGAGGAATTTACCTTGCCAAGCGGTTGGCCAAGCGGCTCGACCAGTTGGAAAACGTTGATGTTCCAGTGGCAGCGCTCGACGTTTCCTTATATCGTGACGACCGGCACGTTCCGGATAACCACGTGGAGCCGACTGTGCGAACGAAGCAGTTAGACGTTAATATTACCGATAAGCACGTTATCCTGGTTGACGACGTACTGTTCACGGGACGGACGGTCCGGGCGGCTCTGGATGCCCTGATGGACATGGGCCGGCCGAAGCGGATTTCGCTGGCGGTTCTGGTAGATAGGGGACACCGGGAACTGCCGATCCGGCCGGACTTTGTGGGTAAGAACATCCCAACGGCGGCGGACGAGACGGTCCACGTTGCTGTGGAGGAATATGACGGTCATGAGGATATAACGATTGAACGAAACTGAGTGCGGAGTGCCGCGGATTAGGGCCGTATGGCTAGCATAAGGCCGAACTTGACGCGGAACGCGTCGAGTTCGGCCTGTAGCTAGACAGTAGGTCCGGCGGCACGGAGCACGTTATCCACTAAATAAAAGGGAACATGGCAAAAGGGCTGGGCGCGAAGGCGTCCGGTCCTTTTGCCTGCTAAGCAGTAGGCACGCGGCCGCAGAGCACGTTATCCTTGAAGGAAAAGAAATTAGAAACGAACCCCAAGAAATAAATTATAATAAAGTTAACAAAATGTGGGGGGTGCAGTTATGGCGTACAGTTTTAAAAAAGAGCAGAAAGACTTATATAACCTGGGAAAGCGGCCGATGGTGATTGATGTACCTGCCATGAATTACTTGGCAGTTCGGGGGCACGGTGACCCCAACGAGATTAACGGTGAGTACCAACAATCGCTGCAGTTGCTGTACCCGGTTGCTTACACCATCAAGATGAGCAAGAAGGGTGACCACCACATTCCGGGATACTTTGACTTCGTAGTCCCGCCACTTGAGGGCTACTGGTGGCAAGATGGCGTTAAGGGCGTCGACTACCAGCACAAGGAGCGGTTCAATTTTATCTCGATGATCCGCTTGCCCGACTTTGTTGACCAGGCAACGTTTGACTGGGCAATTCAAACGGCGCAGGCCAAAAAGGGCGTCGATTTCTCTAAAGTGGAATTCTTACCCCAGCATGAGGGCCTGTGTGTCCAGGTCCTCCACGTGGGTTCCTACGATAATGAACCGGCGACGGTGGCTAAACTGCATGACTTCATTGCCCAAAAGGGTCTTCAGTTAGACATTAATGACCACCGTCACCACCACGAACTGTACCTTTCTGACCCCCGGCGGACGCAGGAAGCAAACCTGAAAACAGTTCTCCGGTTACCCGTTAAATAATTTTTTATTGCATTTGCAACAAAATTGTTATAGTATTTGAGCAAGGAGTTTTATCATGGTTGATATTTTACGCGAGATTGGGATGATTGACCGGGCGCTGGATTCAATCGCCAACATTGAGTTTAAGAAGGTTGACCTGGCGCGGGGGCAGTACCTGTACCTGGTCCGGATTTACGAGCACCCGGGAATCATTTCGGAACAGTTATCCAACCTGATAAAAGTAGACCGCACCACCATCGCCCGGGCAGTAAAAAAGTTAGAGGTAAACGGCTTGATTGAACGCCGTCGGGACCCCGACAATAAGAAGATCAAGCACCTTTACGTTACCGCAAAGGGAAAGCAGGTTTACCCCTTTATCATTCGGGAAAATGAACACTCGAACGCCGTTGCCCTTAAAGGGTTCACGGAGAAGGAGGCCCAGCAGTTGCACAACTTCCTTAGTCGGGCCCGCCACAATATTGACGGTGACTGGGATTTCGTAAAGCATGGTGGTAAGCGAAAATACTAGTGTTCAAGGAGAGCAAGATTATGAAGCAAGTAATTGTCGACCCAAGCTTCTGGGAAATCTTTCCGGATGCCCAGGTCAATATCCTATACGCAAACGGCATTGACAACCATGATGACCAGGCCAAGTTAACGGAGCGTCAGCAGTTGCTGAAAGACGCCACCGCTGCGGCGGGTCAGTTTCTAACGAACGAGACTTTCCGCCTGAACCCGGTTGTTGACCAGTGGCGGGGCGCATTCCAGCAGTTTAAAAAGAAAAAGGGTGCCCGTTCTTCAATTGAGGCGCTGCTGAAACGGGTTAACCAGGGCCGCAATTTTGACCCGATTGACCCCTTAGTGGACGTGTATAACAGTGTTTCCCTGACTTATGGTGTCCCGGTGGGAATCGAGGACCGGGATAAGATTGCCGGTGATATGCACCTGGGCCAGGTTGATGGGGGCCAATCCTTCCAGCCGGTTGGGGCCGACGGGGACGAGCCCACCATGCCAGGTGAGGTTGCCTACTATGATGACCAGGGCGCAGTCTGCCGGTGCCTGAACTGGCGGGATGCCCAGCGGACAATGCTGACGGCGGATTCACAAAACATCGTGGCCGTGATCGAAGCGGTCAATCCGGAGCAGGCAACCCGGGCCAACGAGGCGATGGCAGAATTAAGTAAGCTTATTAACCGTTACTTCGACGTTCAGCCCAGCCCGGTTTTCCGCCTGACAAAGGACCAACCGGTTGCGGTTGGTCCAGACAACTTGATGAAATAAAACGCAAAGATGCTGGGAGAAAACCATTTTTTCTCCCAGCATCTTTCAGTTTTCTGAATATTATACAGTAATCGCGGAAAACAGCGTACTCCTATACTAGCCATACGGAGCACGCTGTTGCTTTTCCCAGCTTGTTTATTTCCCGGGAAATTATTTATCTTTCCAATAACGGGCGTTTATTAGTAATTGCTTTGAGCGCTGGTCTGCTGGGCGGTAGCCACGGTTGAACAGGTGCTTGAAGTACATCATGTTGTACAAAAGAGCAAACGCTAGTGATGGCCATGGGAAATCCAAGAGCCAATTCAGCCCAAAGAACATGGCAACCAGGGCGTAGTCGATATCGAGAACGATCATTAAAATGAAATTGTAGTAGTCGCCCCGGAAGAGGGCCGGAAACGGGCCAAACCAGAGGGTCGTCCATGAAATTCCCACCTTGGAGATCCGGATGTCGCCTTGATCATTAACTATCTTTGCGTAATTTGGTGGTAAGGGGAGATTATTTAAGTTAAATGGGTTTTGACCGTCGTTATTGTTGTTGCCAAACGGGTTTTGCATATCTCTTTTCCACTTCTTTCTTATTAGATATTAATGATAACACACTCGCTGGGGCCACACTAATTTAATGCCGCAGCGATAACTTGACAACGGCTTCACAACGAGCAGTTTGCGGCATCATGTCGATTGGCTGGATGTAGTCAACGTGGTAGACACTGGTTAGGCGCCGGAGGTTGCGGGCCAGCGATGCCATCCCACAGGAAACGTAGGCAAACTTGCGGGGCTTAACCTTGAGAATCTGCTTGATGAGGGCTTCATCCAGGCCCACCCGTGGCGGGTCAACAACGAGGGCGTCGAACTGGAGCCCTTCGGCAAGCCACTTTGGCATCACGTCCTCGGCCTTGCCGACTTCGTAGTGGGCGTTTGCGATGCCGTTAAGCTTGGCATTGGCGTTAGCATCAGCCACGGCTTCGGGAATGACTTCCATCCCCCGGACTTCCTTAACCCGGGGTGCCAGAGACAGGCCGATCGTCCCAATCCCGGCATAGGCATCAATCAGGGTATCGTTCTTATCGAGCTCCAGGGCTTCGGCTGCCTGTTCATAAAGGGTCTCGGTTTGTTCCGGGTTGAGCTGCAGAAAAGACCGGGCAGAGAGCTTAAAATCCAGCCCCATCAGGCTCTCGGTGATGGCTTCCTTGCCGGCCAGGTGGATCATCTGGTCACCCCAGACCAGTGGCGTATCCCCCGGATTAACGTTTTGCATTACGGAAACAACTTCTGGTAGCTGTTCCGCAATTTTATCGAGGAGTTGGTGCTTGTGGATCAGCTTAGGGGTGTTGGTGATTAAAGTCAGCTGAATCTCGCCGGTCGTCCAGGATTCGCGAACGACGACCGTCTTGATGATGCCGCTGTTGTGGTCTTCATCGTAGACAGGAATCTGCAGTTCCTCAATCAACTTAACAACGGTGTTGACGACCTTCATCGTCCGGGGCATTTGGACGGCACACTCCTGCATGTCAACAATGTCGTGACTGTTGGGCTTATATAAACCAGCGACCACGTGGCCGTCAACCATCCGCATTGGGAACTGGGCCTTATTCCGGTAGTGGTACTGTTCCGGTGCGGCGATGGTCGGGCGCACATCGTAGTTGCGGTAACCGTAAGGCTGAAATTTTTCCAAACTGTCAATTACAACCTGGCGCTTAAACCTTAGTTGTTCGGGGTAGGCCAGGTTTTCTAGTTCGAAGCCCCCGGCCACGTTGGCGTAGCTATCGCGGGGGGCCACACGGTGCTTGCTCTTTCTCCGAATCCGGTGAATCTTGGCCTCAAGGAAGCGGGGGTGAACTTTAGTGACCTCCGCCACGACTACTTCACCGAGCAGGGCCCCGGGAACGAAGCAGACCTTGTGTTTAAAATAACCGATTCCGTGACCGTTGACTCCCAGTCGTCGGATCGTCAGGGGGAAACGGTCGCCAACATTAACTTCAACTTGTGACGCAGCTTTATCTTTTGCCATGCTTACTCTCCTTATAGTAGTTCCTCTATTTTAGCACATCTCCCCCTTAAGAATGTGGCGGGGGTACCCTGTATTGAAAGGGTAACTTTATAATCAAATCTTTGAAAATTATCTAATAATTTAAATAATCGCTAATAATTGTTGCCGATTGGTGTCGCTCTTTACAAAAATATAGTAAAATGACAATGTGAAATGTTGCATAAATTATTATAAGGAAGTGACATGTCTTGAAGATTGCTGCAATTGCAGGATCCAACGCGAACCATTCTTATAATCGAATGCTGTTAGAGTTTATTGCGAAAGACCTTCGTGATACTGACGATGTCGATGTAATTGACATTCGCAAGGTTCCCCTCTTTAACGAAAACTACAAAGGAAAGACGCCGGAAGTAGTTGCTGATATTGACCGCCGGGTTGCCGCGGCCGATGCGGTAATTATTGCCAGCCCAGAATATAACCACTCAATCACCTCGGCCTTGAAGAGCATGGTTGAATGGCTGTCATACGAACTCCACCCACTAGAAAACAAGCCGGTAATGATCATCGGTGCGTCAACCCATGAGCAAGGTTCCTCCCGTTCGCAAGTCCAATTGCGGGACATCTTGATCTCTCCCGGGGTCAATGCCCATGTCTTCCAAGGTGAAGAATTCTTTATGAGTAATGTTGCAGATATGATTGATAAGGACGGTAACATCACTGATGAAGGGACAATTAGTTTCCTCAACAAGTGTATCAGTGAGTTTAAGCCATACGCAGAAGCAATCAACGGGATGGTTGCCAAAAAGGAGGCGGCAAAGGACTAATGAAGATTTTAGCTTTAGTCGGGACCAACGCAAACTTCTCATACAACCGGATCTTACTTAAGTTTATGAAGAAGCACTTTAAGCAGATGGCCGACATCGAAATTTACGAAATTAGCAAGCTGCCCGCCTTTAGTGTGGACGTTCCGCTGGAAGAACAGACCGAGGTTTGGAAGTTAAAGCAAAAGGTGAAGGCTGCTGACGGGGTCGTATTCTCAACACCAGAATATGACCACGGAATCCCGGCCGCACTGAAGAGTGCCACGGAATGGCTTTCTTATCACACTGAAGTACTGAAGCACAAGCCAGTCATGGTCGTGGGGGTTTCCTATGGCCGTCAAGCATCTGCCCGCTCCCAAGTCCAGATGCGGCAAATTTTGATTTCACCAGACTGTGATGCTAACTTATTGCCCGGCAACGAAGTCTTGATTGGTGGGGCTAGTCGTGTATTTTCTAAGGATGGCCGCCTGATCAATGAAAACATGCGGGACAACCTGGAGAAGTGCTTTACTAGCTTTATTCAGTATATTCAGGTATTCAAAAATGTTGATGAGGAGGAAGTTCAGATGCCTATCAAACGCCCAAAGATTAGCGATGCCTACATTAATTTCCCAACGGGTCGCCTGTCATTAAAAGAAGTTCAACAGATTTTCAGTACAATTCCATTTGAAATTGACTTGGTTGATAGTTCTGACCGCTTTGCCTGGTACTCAGACAAGCCAAACCGGGAACACGTCCGGAGCGTGGCTTCCCTAAACGAACCAATCACTGAGTGTCACCCACCGAAGGCCGTGCCGATCGTCACCAAGATTATCAACAGCTTCCGTGACGGGGAGAAGGATGTCGTTACCCGTCCACTGTGGATGAACGGCCACCGTTCACTGATCCAATACTATGCCCTGCGTGACATTGACGGCCACTACCTGGGGACCATCGAGTTCACGGGGAGTGTTGAATACATCCTCAACCTCTTCGAAAACGGTGCTTGGGACAACAAGCCAGACGCAACGACTGGTGCTTCCAAGCACGACGACGCTGACGAAGCCGCCAGTGAAACGGTCGATGCTTCAACTGGGGCATCCGAAACGGGTGCTGACAACACCGCTAATGCTTCCGCAGGGGACGAAACCCCGGCCCAAGCTGACGACAGTGACGCCACCTCTGCTGCTTCAGAAAGTGGCAGTGTTGACGCTGATGACGAAAGTGCGGACGCCACCACTGGTGCTTCCGAAAACTAGGAATGCACGATGGCAAGCGAGTTAATGGCCCAACGGCATAGTATGGTCCACCATGCTCTTGGTACCAAGATTGTCTTAACGGTTTACGGTGACCAGTACTTCCCGATTCTTAGTAAGTCGATGAAGCTAATTGACGGCTACGAGGACCGCTTGACGGTTAACCGGCCGGTCTCTGAGGTCATGTCGGTCAACCAGGCTGCCGGTCATACGCCGAAGCTGGTTTCACAGTCGACCTACGACCTTATCAAATTGGCGGTTCACTACAGCCGAGAGAACTTTGGCTTTAACGCCCTGATTGGGCCCCTCGTCAAGCTGTGGAAGATTGGTTTTAGCGGGGCCAACGTGCCCAGTGACGCCGCAATTAAGGACCGCCTGCGGTTGATTGACCCTTACCAGGTCCTGCTCGACGACGAGAACCGGACGGTTTACCTGGAACAGCCGGGGATGGAACTCGACCTGGGCGGCATCGCCAAGGGCTACATTGCCGACCGCCTGCGTGACTACTGGCAAAGTGCCGGGGTACCAGCCGGGATCATTGACCTAGGCGGTAACCTCCTCTTTGTTGGGAAGTCACCCCGCCGTCCAGATGGCCAGTGGATCATCGGTGTTCAAGATCCCCAACTGAAGCGGGGGCAGAACATGGAGACGGTTTGCCAGTCCGCGTGCTCGGCGGTCACTTCGGGGATCTACGAGCGTTTCTTGGTGAAGAACGGCAAGCGTTACCACCACTTGCTGGACCCGCGGACCGGGTACCCTTTGGAAACTGACCTGAGCAGCGTAACGGTCTTTACTGACCAGTCCGTGCTGGGGGAAGTGGAGGCCAAGCGGCTCTTTTTCAACGGGGAACCAATTGCCGGCTGGGAGGAACAGCCGGGTAACCGGGGAGCCGTCTTCATCCACAATGATGAGCACATCGTAAACGTAAATCTTTAAAAAATTAGTGGCGCTGGAAACGGCGCCACTATTACGTTTCTTAAAGGTGAGATAATTTTTTCTCATAAAATATTTAAAGAAAGCCTTGCCAAATAAGAAAAAATATAATAGTATCATAATCAATATCAAACACGAAATGCATTTTAAGTAGGTTACCAGAGAAGCTGCGGGTGGTGCGAGCAGTTAACCGAAACTCCGGTGCAGTTAAGTTTGTGGGCGGGTAATGCCGCACGGCTGGTGGCCGTTATCCATCATGAGGGTGACTATTGAGGTCAAACTTGGGTGGTACCGCGGAACTAGAGCCATTTCGTCCCAAAATATTTGAGGATGGAATGGCTCTTTTATATTCGGAGGTAGAATTATGTTAGATATTAAGAAGATGCGTCAAGACCCAGATTTCTACAAGAAGAAATTAGCCACCCGTGGCGTTAAGCCGGAAGAAATTGATGAAGTCCTTGACCTCGATAAGAAGCGGCGTGAACTTCTGCAAAAGACCGAAGCCCTGAAGGCCGAACGAAACGAAGCCACCGAAAAGATTGGTGAAGCCAAGAAGAATGGCGAAAATGCTGATGAAGCAATTGCCCAAACGCGTAAGCTGGGTGCCGACATCAAGGAACTCGACGAAAAGGTTGACGCCAATGATGAAAAGCTGCACGACCTGCTGGCCGGGATTCCTAACATCCCGCACGACGACGTACCAGTTAGCCTGACGGAAGAAGGGGCTACTGAATTACGGAAGGTCGGCACCATCCGTAAGTTCGACTTCGAACCAAAGCACCACTGGGACATTGGTACTAACCTGGGAATCCTGGACTTCGACCGGGCCCACAAGGTATCTGGTGCTCGTTTCGTCTACTACCTTGGTTTAGGTGCCCAACTGGAACGGGCCGTTTACAACTTCATGCTGGACGAACACATGAAGGACGGTTACACCGAAGTTCTGCCACCATACATCGTTAACGCCGCATCAATGTACGGGACTGGTCAATATCCAAAATTCCGGAACTCTGTTTACCGGGTAAACGGTGAGGACATGACTCTGATCCCAACTGCCGAAGTGCCGTTGACAAACTACCTGCGTGGTGAAGTTATCCCAACCGAAGAACTGCCAGTATACGTCACCGCCTTATCGCCTTGCTTCCGTTCTGAAGCCGGGGCCGCTGGTCGTGACACCCGTGGTTTGATCCGGATGCACCAATTCAACAAGGTTGAAATGGTTAAGTACACTAAGCCCGAAGATTCATGGGATGAACTTGAAAAGATGACCGCTAACGGTGAAAACATCTTGAAGAAGTTGAACATTCCATACCACGTTATCACTTTGACCACCGGTGACATGAGTTTCACGGCAGCCATGACCCACGATATCGAACTGTGGATGCCTGCCCAGAACAAGTACCGTGAAGTATCGAGTTGTTCTAACTGTACCGACTTCCAAGCTCGGCGGATGCACACCCAATACCGGGACGAGAACGGTAACCTGCAATACGTTCACACCCTGAACGGTTCTGGTTTGGCCGTTGGTCGGACCGTTGCCGCCATCCTGGAAAACTACCAAAACGAAGATGGCTCCGTAACGATTCCAGATGTCTTAGTACCATACATGCACGGGGTTACTAAGATCACCAAGGAAAACGCCGTTCCATTCCGTAACAAGTAATAACTTAATATGATTAACAGGCGCCGCACACGTCCGGATCTTCGTCCGGAAGTGCGGTGCTTTTTTTGTTTGGCTTAAAATAAGAAGATTTTAATAATTGCTAGGGAATATAAAAATGACGTTAATTTTTTAAAGTTAAATGGGTCTAAATTCTTACTTAAATTTTGTTTAAACCGCTACCATCTTTGAGATACATGCTTTTTTCTTAATCCTATTCACTTTCGCCGGATGCGGTGATAATGTATTAGCAACGTTAAAATTTGATTAAAAGGAGTCGGTTGATAATGCGGAAAATAGGTTGGAAAAAAATACTAGCCACCTTCATCGCAGTCCTCGGGATTGCAGTAGGGTGGTCACTAGTCGAACCACAGAGTGTGTCTGCCGCCGAACCGACTTACACCTTTGCCACCAACAACACGTTCGAGCCCTTCGAAATTCAGGATAGCAAGGGTGGCTATTCCGGTAAGAACCCCGGAATTGAAATCGAAATGCTAAAGAAGATTGCCAAGCACGAACACTTCAAGTACAAGCTCAAGCCAATGAGCTTTAACGGAGACCTGCAGGCTCTGGAAGGCGGCCAGGTTGACGCCGTCATCGCCGGGATGAGCGTCACTAACGAGCGGAAACAGAAGTTTGACTTCTCCAAGCCCTACTACACAGACGGTGTCATGATGGCGGTTGCCAAGAACAGCAAGATTACTTCCCTGAAGCAGTTGAAGGGGAAGGTGGTTTCGGCTAAGTCCGGGACTAGTGCCGCCCTCTTTGTTAAGAAGAACCAGAAGAAGTACGGGTACAAAATCCGTTACTTCGACTCTTCAAACACGATGTGGAACGATGTTAAGAACGGAAACACCGACGCTACCTTTGATGACGGGCCAGTTCTTCAATACGGGATTCGGACCGGGGTCCCACTGAAGATCGTTACCAAGAAACCAATTGATGCCCAACCAGTGGCGGTTGGTTTCCAAAAGGGCCAGAACCTGGCACTGCAAAAGAAGGTTAACGACGGGATTGACTGGTTGAACAAGACCGGCCAAATGAAGCAAATCGTCAACAAGTACACGAAGAGCAGCAAGACAACCAAGAGTAGCACTGCTAGCCGGACAATCCTTGGCCTCTTGAAGGCTAACCGGACAGCACTGCTTAACGGTTTATGGATGACTATACAGCTGACGATTGTCGGGATTATCTTAGCGATGATCTTCGGCCTGATTCTCGGTGTCCTGGGAGTTATGCAGAGTAAAATTGCCAACGGAATCTCCAGTGTCATTATCTACATCTTCCGGGGACTGCCAATGATCGTTTTAGCCTTCTTCATCTACATGGGGTTGCCAAACGTGATTGGCCACAAGGTCCCACTGTTCCTCGCCGGGATCATGACGTTGATGCTTGACGAAGGGGCCTACATCGGGGCCATCGTTAAGGGTGGCTTTGATGCCGTTGACCCTGGCCAATGGGAAGCGGCCCGGAGCTTGGGACTGCCATACCGGAAGGCCTTGATCAAGGTTGTGGCACCACAAGGAATTAAGATCATGGTCCCATCCCTGGTCAACCAGTTCATCATCACTTTGAAGGATACTTCCATTCTTTCGGCAATTGGGGTCATGGAACTGACGCAGACCGGGACAGTGATCATTTCACAAAACATGGAAGGGTTCAAGATGTGGTTAATCATTGGGACAATCTACATCATCATCATTACCCTGCTGACCTGGTTATCAAACTACATTCAAAAGAGGATGGCTTAATATGGATAAACAATACAAAGTACAAGTAAAGGACCTCCACAAGAGTTACGGGAAGAATGAAGTTCTCCAGGGGATCAACCTGAATGTTAAGCCGAGTGAAGTGGTTTGCATGATTGGTCCTTCCGGTTCGGGGAAGAGTACCTTTTTACGGTGCCTGAACCGGCTGGAAATTCCGAATGGTGGGCACGTCTACGTTGACGGTTACGACATCGCCGACCCGAAGGTGAACATTAACAAAGTTCGGGAAAATATCGGGATGGTTTTCCAGCACTTTAACCTCTTCCCAAACATGTCCGTTTTGGAAAACATTACCCTGGCTCCCGTGCAACTGAAGAAGGAGACCAAGGAGGAAGCTGAAAGAGACGCCCTCCACTACCTAGAAGTGGTCGGCTTAAAGGAAAAGGCCAACGTCAACCCGAAGACCCTCTCCGGTGGGCAGAAGCAACGGGTGGCCATTGCCCGGGCGCTGGCCATGAAACCGGACGTGATGCTCTTTGACGAACCAACCAGTGCCCTGGATCCCGAAATGGTCGGGGACGTTCTGGAGGTCATGAAGAACCTTGCCCGGCAGGGGATGACGATGATCGTGGTTACCCACGAAATGGGCTTTGCCAAGCAGGTGGCAGACCGGGTCGTCTTCTTCCACGATGGTAATATTCGTGAACAGGGGACCCCAGAACAAATCTTTGACCACCCACAACAGGAAGACACCAAGAACTTCCTGGACAAGGTCCTGAACGTCTAACGAACAATTTGAAATTAATTTTGAAAATCGTTTGACATTTCCCAAAGAACATTATAGAATAATTAACATCTTCTAATTAATCGCTAGCTTTAGAGAACCGGACAGGTGGTGCAAGCCCGGTCTAGCGAAATGGCATGTACGTGAAATGGGTGGTTCCATTATCAACCGAGAGGTAGTCTAGTAAGGCTATGAAGATGGGTGGAACCGCGTCAAGAAACGTCCCTGGTGTATTACCAGGGGCGTTTTTTATTTTCCCCCACGAATAGTCAGTATTTAACTTAAGGAGGTTACAGAATGGACAAGCAGCAACAACAGAAGCTAAAACGGTCACTAAAGAGTCGCCACATTACAATGATTGCCATCGGTGGGGCGATTGGAACAGGGCTGTTCCTGGGTTCTGGTTCAGCAATCCATGAAGCGGGACCTTCGATTATCCTTTCGTATTTAATTGTCGGGGTCTTCATCTTCTTCATGATGCGGGCGCTCGGTGAGCTGCTCTTAGAGGATACTTCCCGGCACTCGTTCATCGATGCCATCCAGTACTACCTTGGTGACCGGATGGAATTTATCACCGGTTGGATGTACTGGGCCTGCTGGCTGACCCTGGCGATGGCCGACTTGACGGCGACCGGGATTTACCTTCGTTACTGGTTCCCAAACCTTCCCCAGTGGGTGGGTCCCCTATTAATCTTGGTTATTCTAATGGTGATTAACATGATCAACGTCGGCCTCTTTGGGGAACTGGAAAGTTGGTTTTCAATGATTAAGGTCCTCGCAATCGTGGCCCTGATCGTCGTCGGCCTGGTTTTGATCGTGATGCACGCGCGGGTGAGCGGCCGGACCGTGACCCTGGCGAACCTGGTTAACCAGGGAGGCTTTTTCCCCACAGGTCCGGCGGGCTTTCTCCTGTCCTTCCAGATGGTTGTGTTTGCCTTTGTTGGAATTGAAATGGTTGGTCTGACCGCCGGGGAGACCAAGAACCCCCAAAAGGACATTCCGAACGCAATCAACACCCTACCGGTCCGGATCGGTCTCTTTTATATCGGTTCGATGATTGCCCTGATGTCGATTTACCCGTGGTTCCGGGTTAAGGAGACCTCCAGTCCCTTTGTCCAGGTCTTCGCGGCAATCGGGATCCCCGCAGCTGCTGGAATCTTGAACTTCGTGGTCTTGACGGCGGCAATGTCGGCAACCAACAGTGCGATCTTCAGCACGAGCCGGTCACTGTATGCCCTGGCAAAGAGCGGCAACGCGCCCCAACGCTTCGGTAGCCTGAGTCCTCAGGCCGTACCGACTCAGGCCCTGACCTTTTCGACGGTTATCCTGTTCATCACGGTTATCCTGAACTACGTTATGCCCGCCGGAATCTTTAACGTCATTTCCGGGATTTCCACGATTTTCTTCATCTTTACCTGGCTGATCATCCTCTTTGCCCATGTCAAGTTCCGTCAGGCCCACCCGAAAGGCATTCACCGCTTTATGATGCCGGGGTACCCAGTGACGAGCTGGCTGACGATCGTCTTCTTTTTGGGCGTTTTAGTGGTCCTCTTCTTCGTCGATGCGACCCGGATTCCATTGATTCTCTCAATCATTATCTTCGCCATCTTAGCAGTGGTGTTTAACTTCACGGCTAAGGGGAAAAAGCAAAAATAATTTTTATCATCAGATATTAATCAAACTGGTAAAAAGAGTTTAAAATGTTTTTTCTAATCGGGTAATTTTTTAGGAAATGTCCACTTTATAAAACCGCTCTCATTGTTGACATGGCGCGCTTTGTTTGACCTTTAAAACGGGAGAGACTATACTAAAAGTGTGAAGAGGATATGGGCTATTTTGAACGAACATCTTCTCATAATAAACTACTTTGAAGCTAGTTAATTAATAACACGATAATTAACGACACCCCACTCCACATGAAACGCTTTAGTTTCCTTGAAAAGTATGTTAGCTAAAAATTAGTGGCCATATCTACAACCTTAAATGATTAAGCTTTTTAAGTTCTTCATCCTTGGCGGAAGAACAGGTATTAAAGACACGTTAACGAATCTTAATTAAAAGTTTGGGTCCATCATCCTCTTCATCGGGAGCACGGAGACATTAAGTTGTCTCCGCTTTTTGGTTTAAATATTTCCCGGGGAATTTGCTATAATGGAGTTCCTTGGCAGGGGCACAAGATAATGAATATTTATTCATTATCCCAGTACTAACGGGCGAACTTGGTAGCAGGTAAAACTGCTAAACAGGTTTGCCTTTTTTGCGAAATAAGACAAATATTTTTGCTAACAAAGTGAGCGCTTACAAAAAAGTTTAAATTCTTTGTGAACGTTTTCTTGATTAGTAAAACGTTTCAATGTCGCTGGGCATAAAACGTTTTACGAAGTTATTTTAAAAGGGGAACGCTATCATTTCACAAACTTTGAAATATTTGCCGCTTTACAGGGGCCAAAATTTAAGATATCCTTAAATCGTTAAGTTAACCCACCACAAGAAGCAATTATTTATTATCGATTTAAGTAGTGTGGTTGACGAGTTTATTACATGGATTTTTTTATAAGGGGTGTATTTCAACCATGTATCTTGCAATCAATATTCTTGGACTGATTGTGTTCCTCGCTATTGGTTGGCTGTTCTCAAAGAACCGCAAAGCCATTAACTGGAAGACGGTCGGGATCATGATTGTCATTAACCTTATCCTGGCATGGTTTTTGACGGGTTCATCCGCCGGACGTGCTGGTGTTAAGGCTGCTGCTGACGGTTTCGTGTGGATCGTTGACGTATCCGCAAAGGGGACTGTCTTTGCATTGGGTGACTGGTACAATGCTAAGAACTTGAACTTCATTTGTTCTGCACTGATGCCAATCCTGATGATTGTTCCACTGTTCGATATCTTGACTTACATTGGCTTCTTGCCATGGATCATTAAGTGGATCGGACGGGGACTTTCCTACATCACTGGTCAACCAAAGTTCGAATCTTTCTTTGCTGTTGAAATGATGTTCTTAGGGAACACCGAAGTGCTGGCCGTTTCTGGTATGCAGATTCGGAAGATGAGCAAGGAACGTAACTTGACTTTGGCCATGATGTCAATGTCTTGTGTTACTGCCTCAATTCTTGGTTCTTATATCTTAATGATGCCTGGTCAATACATCTTGACGGCGGTGCCAATCAACATTATTAACGCATTGATTGCCACTAGTATGTTGAACCCAGTCAAGTTGGCACCAGAAGAAGATACCATCGAAAAGGTTGGTGCAACTGACAACGGTAAGAAGGAACCATTCTTCAGTTTCTTGGGTGACTCCATCCTGGGCGCTGGTAAGCTGATCTTAATCATCATTGCTAACGTTGTTGCCTTCGTTGCCTTAGCCGCATTGATCGACAAGATCTTAGGCTTGTTCTGGAAGCCACTGTCACTGGAAAGTATCCTTGGTTGCATCATGTTCCCATTCTCCTGGTTACTGGGTCTCCCAGTTCACCAAGCATGGGACTTGGCACAAAACATGGGTATGAAGTTAGTTACTAACGAATTCGTTGTTATGGGTAAGGTTTCTGGCTCAATCAACAGTTACCCAGAACACTTGAAGGCGGTTCTGACTGTCTTCGTTACCTCCTTCGCCAACTTTGGTACCCTTGGGATGATCATCGGTGCCTTCAAGGGCTTGGCTGACAAGGAAGATAACGACTACATCGCTCACAACATTGGTTACCTGTTACTTTCTGGTATCTTGGTATCTCTGCTGTCTGCTGCCTTTGTTGGTCTGTTCGTTTGGTAAAAAATTTAAAAGCAGCTTGGAAGAGCTGCTTTTTTTAACCACAATTTCGAAAACGCTTGCAGATATTTAGGAGGAAATAGATATGACCACTAAAATTATTATGGACACCGATCCCGGAATTGATGACGCTGCGGCCTTAACGATGGCCATCAACGACCCGGCAATTGACCTCAAGCTGGTTACCGCCGTTGCCGGGAACGTCACCGTTGACAAGACAACCGCTAACGCCTTGAAGATTGTTCACTTCTTTGGTAAGGATATTCCAGTTGCTGCTGGGGCTGAACAACCACTGATCAAGCCATTCGAAGATGCCGCCCGGATTCACGGTGAATCAGGGATGCCCGGTTACGACTTCGGGGACGACTACGGTAAGCCAATCAACAAGACCGCTGTCGAAGCCCTTCATGACGCCATCATGGCTGAAGATGAGGTGACCCTGGTTCCAACCGGCTCCTACACCAACATCGCCTTACTGTTCAGCGAATACCCAGAGGTAAAGAGCCACATCAATCGGATCGTTGCCATGGGTGGGTCCGTATCCGGTGGTAACATGACGAGTGCTGCCGAATTCAACGTCTTCACCGACCCTGATGCTGCCCGGATTATGTACAATGCCGGTATTCCAATCGTGATGGTTGGCCTGGACGTTACCCTGAAGGCCCTGCTGACAAAGGAAACAATCGAAAAACTGGGTAAGATGAACAAGACCGGGGAAATGCTCCACGCCCTGATTACCCACTATAATGACGGGACGGATGAAGGACGGCCAATGCACGATGTTAACACCATCTTCTACCTGCTGCACCCTGAAGCCTTTACCACGAAGAAGATGTGGGTTGACGTTCAGACAAGCGGACCAGCAATTGGGGCAACCGTTGCTGATATTCGTGGTGCCTACCATGATGGTAAGACGAACGCTGAAGTTTGCCTCGACATCGATGCTGAATACTTCAACAAGTGGTTCTTGGATGAAGTCAGCAAGATGAACTAAAAATCAATAGTTATTGACGCACCTGGCGGGAGAAAACCACCGGTGCGTCTTTTTATTTGGGGAAATTTAGTTCCCAATTATGGAATTATTTCCCGGGAAATATTTCGGGTTTATATCGCCCAAATAGTTGAAAGACCGGTCTTTTTACGTTACAGTATAGTAGTACGTGAAACAATTATGTTTCACGAAAAAGGAGCGCTTAACTCATGAATCCAGAACAATTTCAAATGGCCCTGGCTGATCAGGGGATTACTATTAATGACAAGCAGATGGCGCAGTTCGAACTTTACTACCAACTGCTGGTAACCACCAATCGGCAGGTCAACTTAACCCGGATTACCGAGAAAAACGATGTGTACCTTAAACATTTTTATGACTCAATTACCGGCGCACTTGCCGAACCCCGTTTACAGACGGAAGAATTAACCTTGTGTGACATTGGCGCTGGGGCGGGCTTCCCATCATTACCACTCAAGATCGCCTTTCCCCAGCTTAAGGTGACGATTGTGGACTCGCTGAATAAGCGGATCAACTTCCTGCAGGAACTGGTTAACCGCCTGGGCCTGCGGGGGGTAACCCTGATCCATGACCGGGCCGAAACCTTCTCCAACAAAAAGAGTCAGCATCGGGAAGCGTACGACATTGTTACCGCCCGGGCAGTGGCCCGCTTAGCGGTTTTAAGTGAATTATGCCTACCTGCCGTTAAGGTCGGTGGCGAGATGCTTGCTTATAAGGCAAGCGCGGCCGACGATGAACTGGCAGCGGCCCAGGTAGCAATCAAGAAGTTGGGTGGCCGGGTCCAAAAGGAAGTCAGTTTGAACCTCCCCCGGACAGATGAACAGCGCAAGATTATCATTATTGCAAAAGCAGCAGCCACCCCGGCCAAGTATCCCCGGCGCCCGGGACTGCCCAATAAGAAACCACTTCAGTAAGGAGGAATAAGCAATGGCTTTTTCGTTATTTAACTTTGGAAAAAGTGAAAATAATGACACCAAGCAAAAGGTGGTTGACGTAAAACTGGACCAGATCATTCCTAACCGTTACCAACCCCGTCAGGTATTCGACAAGGACGGTATTCGGGAACTGGCCCAAACGATTGATGAACACGGGCTCCTGCAGCCAATTGTGGTCCGTGAATACGAGCCCGCCAAGTACGAAATCATTGCTGGGGAGCGGCGTTACCGGGCAATGAAGCTCCTCGAATGGGAGACCGCTCCGGCAATCATTGAAAAGATGAGTGACCATGAGGCCGCCTCACTGGCCCTGGTTGAAAACCTGCAGCGGTCACAACTGAGCTCTGTAGAAGAGGCCCAGGCCTACCGGCGGTTAATGGACCTCAACCACTTGACCCAGGTGGCCCTGGCAAAGGGGATGGGTAAGAGCCAGTCCTTTGTTGCCAATAAGCTCCGGCTTTTAAAGCTCATCAAGCCAGTCCAAACGGCCATCCTTGACCACCGGATCACAGAACGGCACGGGCGGGCAATGCTGGACCTCGATGAGAAGCAGCAGCGCGACATGTTGATGAAGGTCGTCAACAACCGGCTCACGGTTCGGCAGACGGAAGATGAGGTGGCCAAGACCCTCGGCCGGCCGCTACCGTCCGAAATTGCCAAGCAGAAGGCTGCTGCCCGCCAACGGGAACTGGCATCAATTGCCCCAAGTGGCGAACCCCACCCGCCAGTCGGTGCTAAGCAGTCATCCGCCCCGGCAAAAAAGAAGAAGAGTCGGGCCAAGCGGAAGGCCAAGCCGGCTAAGCAGATCAACGATGCCCGCCTGGCACTGAACACGATTAAAAAGTCAATTCAACTGGCAAAGGACAGTGGGTTCACGGTTACGACCCAGGAAAAGAACGATGACAAGTTGTACCAGTTGGTAATTGAAATTCCGAAGAAACAGTAGGAGGCATGGTAAATGGGTTCTGTAATTGCATTAGCTAACCAAAAGGGTGGTGTCGGCAAAACCACCACCAGTGTTAACCTGGGAGCGTGCCTAGCGGATAAGGGCCAGCGGGTCCTCCTGATTGACCTTGACCCCCAGGGAAATGCCACCAGTGGACTGGGAATTGAGAAGCGGGACATCGAGAAGAGCGTTTACGATGTCTTAATTAACGACGAACCACTTAAAAATGTCATCCGCCCGTCTAGTCATAAGGGCTTGGACATTGCGCCCACCACGATTGCCCTGTCCGGGGCCGAAGTTGAATTGACCAACCTGATGGCCCGGGAGACCCGGCTGAAGGACGCCTTCGGGGATGTCCGGGATAACTACGACTTTATCCTGATCGACTGCCCACCGTCTTTAGGGCTGCTTACGATCAACGCCTTTACGGCCTGTGATTCGATCCTAATCCCGGTTCAAAGTGAATACTACGCTTTGGAAGGGCTTAGCCAGCTTTTGAACACCATCAAGCTGGTTCAGAAGCACTTTAACCCGAACCTAGCAATCGAAGGGGTACTGCTCACGATGTACGATAAGCGCACCAACCTCGGCCAGCAGGTCAATGCGGAGGTGCGGAAGTTCTTCGGCGACCGGGTTTACAAGACAGTGATTCCCCGCAACGTCCGCCTGTCAGAGGCGCCGAGCCACGGGCTCGCAATTGTCGACTACGACAAACGTTCACGGGGGGCACATGTTTACCAGGAACTAGCAAAGGAAGTGTTAGCTAACAATGGCAAAGCGTAAAAAGGGTGGCCTCGGCCGCGGTATTGAGGCCCTGTTTGAAGAAAACACCATTGATGAACCGCAAAACGGTGAAAACGTCCAGGATATTAAGTTAACGCTAATTCGGCCGAATCCCTACCAGCCCCGGCGGACCTTTGACAAGGCAGCTTTGAACGAGCTGGCCAAGTCAATCGAAAAGACGGGGGTCTTCCAGCCGGTGATCCTCCGCCAGCCTGATCCGCAGATTGAACGCTACGAGTTGATCGCGGGTGAGCGGCGTTTTCGGGCTTCCAAGATTGCTAAGCAGGCCACGATTCCCGCAATCGTCCGCAACATGAGTGACGAGCAGATGATGGAAGTGGCCGTCTTGGAAAACCTCCAGCGGGAAGGCCTGACTCCCCTGGAAGAGGCCCAAGCTTACCAGACCTTAATGGATAAGCTTTCACTGACCCAGGCCCAGGTGGCTAGTCGGTTAGGGAAGAGCCGTCCGTACATTGCCAACTACCTGCGCCTGTTGGGCCTGCCGAAGATGATCAAGGACGCGTTAAACGACGGCCGGCTCTCAATGGGCCAGGCCCGGACGATCCTCGGCTTGAAGGATAAGAAAAAGCTGGTTTCTCTGGCTAAGCGGGCAATGGATAAGAACTTGACGGTCCGTCAGCTTGAAGAAATCGTTGCCGAGATGAACGGGACGGCCAAGAAGAAGGCCCAACGGAAGAGCCAGCGGAAGCCTGTTTATATTCGTGAAGCAGAGGCACAACTACAGAGCAAGTTCGGCACAAAGGTATCCGTTGCCCAGAGCCGGAAGAAGGGGACCGGGAAGATTGAGATCCCCTATACATCTAATGATGACCTGACCCGGATACTAGAAGTGTTAGACATCTCATTGGACTAGGAGGAATT
The DNA here is from genome assembly GCF_947381485.1 of Limosilactobacillus avium. Lineage (NCBI taxonomy): Bacteria > Bacillati > Bacillota > Bacilli > Lactobacillales > Lactobacillaceae > Limosilactobacillus > Limosilactobacillus avium. Next base: position 98,281 of record NZ_CANCWN010000005.1, read on the forward strand.
CGTTATGGCAGCTTATGATAAAGGTGACATTGTCTTAATGAAAAAGGCCCACCCGTGTGGCACGAACCGCTGGTTGATTACCAGGGTCGGCGCCGATATCAAAATCCAGTGTGAGGGATGCGGCCATGTTGTAATGATGACCCGGCAAAAATTTGATAAGGGTTTTAAGAAAGTCCTTGAAAAAGGACCAGCACAAACCAATAATTAGATGTTGGATAATTTAACTAATAAACTAAAAAAGGAAAGTGAATTTTCATGTCATTAACTGCAGGAATTGTCGGCTTGCCAAACGTCGGTAAGTCAACCCTATTTAACGCGATTACTAAGGCGGGCGCCGAAATGGCTAACTACCCATTTGCAACGATTGACCCCAACGTTGGAATGGTGGAAGTTCCCGACAGTCGGCTGGACCGGATTAATGAAATTATCCCTGCGAAGAAGATTGTCCCAACCACCTTTGAGTTCACGGACATCGCCGGAATCGTTAAGGGGGCCAGCAAGGGTGAAGGACTTGGTAACAAGTTCCTGGAAAACATTCGGCAAACGGATGCCATTGTTCACGTTGTGCGGGCATTTGATGATGACGACATCACCAGTGTTACCGGGAAGGTGGACCCGATTGACGATATCGACACCATCAACCTGGAATTAGTAATGGCCGACCTGGATGCCGTCAACAAGCGCCTCAGTAAGGTTAAGCGGGCAGCTAAGGGCCGCGACAAGGACGCTTTAGCCGAACTCGACGTTTTAAACAAGATCAAGCCGGTCTTGGAAGACGGCAAGAGTGTCCGGTCAATCGACTTTAGTGATGACGAGAAGAAGATCGTCAAGGGCCTCTTCCTGCTGACTAGCAAGCCGGTTCTGTACGTTGCTAACATTGCCGAAGACGACATGGCAAACCCAGACGGTAACAAGTACATGGACCAGATCAAGGAACACGTTAAGGGCGACGGTGAAGTAATTGGTGTTGCTGCCGCAGCCGAAGAACAAATTGCCGAAATGGACGACGCGGACAAGGCGGACTTCCTGGAGATGGAAGGTGTCAAGGAACCAGGACTGAACCGGTTGATTCGGGCTGCCTACAAGCTCTTGGGTCTGGAAACCTTCTTCACTGCTGGTGGCCCAGAAACCCGGGCCTGGACCTTCCGCAAGGGGACTAAGGCTCCCCAAGCAGCCGGGATCATTCACTCTGACTTCGAACGGGGCTTCATTCGGGCCGAAGTAATGAGCTTTGATGACCTTGACAAGTTAGGATCCGAAGCGGCCGTTAAGGAAGCCGGTAAGCTCCGCCTGGAAGGTAAGGACTACGTAATGCAAGACGGTGACATTGTCGAATTCCGCTTCAATGTCTAATTTGCCTGACGGAACCGCAGTGCGGCTGACCGTCGTTTCGTTAATACTAAAAATGAGAGGAGTTTCACTGTGAGTGAAGAACAACCACGCAATGCACAAGCGGGCCAGCGGCAAAAGCAGGTCGCAAAAGAGCAGCGCCAGGAAAGTGGCAGTGCATTTGCCAAGTACGGGTTAACTCGTAAAAACGAAGAATTTATTTACCAATTGAGTAAGCAACTGAACCGGCAAGGAGTTGCTAAGGAAAAGCAGCCGGCAATGATTCAAGAAACCATCAACAAGCTGCTGGAGGGACAGAAGAAGGGGCAAACCGCCAAGGCCCTCTTGGGAACCCCGACCGCGTACGCCAACGAACTGAAGCATCCTAAGCCAACGAGTGAGGCGGTTCGCAAGGAGTCGTTCAAGCTTTTGGCGGTGGATAACACCCTGATCTTCTTCAGTATCTTTACCTTTATGTACGGGTTGATGTACGTCTTATCACCAGCTGCATTTAAGGTTAACCGTAACGGGAGCGCCGGGATCACGGCCATCTTGCTGGTTGCCATCATCGGGGGGTTGCTGTTTAGCTACGTCCTTTTGCAGATCCGGCCCCAGGCAAAGAAGAAGCGGCCACTGATCTGGCGGATTTTGATTATCGTAATTGCCCTGGTGGCATGGCTGTTGCTGTACATGCTGGCAAGTATGCTGCCAAACGCAATCAACCCCGTACTTAATGGTTGGTTATACATTGTCTTCGGGGTTGCTGGCTTCGGTGGCGATGTTTACTTCAGAAACCACTTCCACGTAATGGGACTGTACGGTCGTCGCCAACGTCGCCGTTAGTCGGTAACTATCAAATTTAATGAGGTGCTCGGACCTGGTAAATTGCCAGGTACCAGCGCCTTTTTATTTACATGGCAGATTGCAATAAATAACTTGAACAAATTCAGTGACGTAGATTAAGCAAGAAGATCTCAATTGGTGATCGCCAGTTCAAACATTTGAGTGGCCGTGAGTTCAAATACCAGTTAATCTGAATTAACTCATCATCACTAATCTCTTCAATTGGTTGACCTTTGGGAATAAAGCGGCGCAACACTCGATTACGATTCTCATTACTGCCACGTTCATGTGGGGAATAGGCATGGCCAAAATACAGCGGTACACCGGTCTGCCCCTCAATTGATTGGTAGTTGGCGAACTCTTTCCCGTGATCAACTGTCAGTGTTTTGAGATTAGTTCCTAATTGATTAGCTAATTCAAGGATAGCCTTAGTCATTGAAGTGCTATCTCGTCCATCAAGCCGTTTAACGATAGTAAGGCGACTCTTGCGTTCGACAAACGTAGCTACTGCTTGACCTTTGCGCTTACCAGATAAAACTGTATCAGCTTCAAAATGGCCTGCAATATTACGATCAGAAGCTTCAGCTGGACGATCTTCAATCGA